>JANPDE010000083.1:0-2655 GCA_031431315.1 Haliea sp. | reverse complement strand
TGGCTTACTCCTCTTGTTTTGATAATAGCAGTCTGCCGAACGCACGATGCAGCTGTATACATTCACACGTAGCAATTTCCCTATGATCACGCCTTCCCTATGTTGCAGAGGGCGCTACAGTATTCACCCACCTCACAATATCCTGAGCACTCATTGCACCGGATTGACTTGCCAGTTCCTTGCCGTGCAAGAATAATTTCATCGTGGGAATACTGCGAATATTAAAACGTGCGCCGATCGCTTGTTCAGCTTCGGTATTGATCTTCGCAAAACGTATACGCGGCTCAAGTTGTTTAGCCGCTTGTTCAAACTGCGGTGCCATCGTGCGACATGGACCACACCAGGGTGCCCAGAAATCTACTAACACCGGAATATCATTGCGTTCCATCTGTTTGGCAAACGTTGCTGCTGTGAGTTCAATGGGATGGCCGGAAAATACTGCTTGATGACATTGGCCACACATGGGCCGCTGCGTTAATTTTTCTGAGGGGACACGTATAGTGGTTTGGCAGTGTGGGCAAACCAAATGTATTGAGACACTCACGGGAATAGATCCATAAAGAGGGCAGCTTCCAAGTTGGGGGCGAAAAGGTAAAACACAAGCCTATCATCGATGATTTCAACAAGAGAAGGTACTAGTGTAATGAACCATTCCCATACACGCTGTTAGTCATGTGCAGTCCGTCAGCCTAGTCTACCTATTGAGGGACCTCAACCTTGGATGGAGGTGTCTGGCCTCTGGTTGCATGAGAGTTTCTGGGAGTGGCATCAATCCAGTATTCCAACCTGCTTTTTATACATCTCCAAACCACAACTACTACATTGCCAAGCAGGAGCGTCCATCCCAATACAGCACCCGCCCAGTGCGATCCTGCCTTCAGCAATGTCTTTCTGCATCTTCTCATCATAGGCTGGCATGCCATAGAGGATAGATGCCACTGGACTGTTGCCGCAATGTGGACATTTGCGGGGCTTTCTCAAGAACCGATTAATCACTTTGTCTCCTGAGTGCTCTACAATCCCTTTTCGTTTTCCGGGAGATACTCCTGAAATATGTCGCCCAAATTTTTATTATCATGGGTAGGTACACGGTAGTAGGTGCGGATATTGACCGAGCCATCCACCCCAAACTGATAGGTTTCCAGGCTGTATTGAACCTGAGGACCCTCAGGTCCTTGAAAGTGATTTTCCAGACACCAGGCGACTTCATTGCCACACACGAACAAAGTTCCAGGTTGTATATTGAACCGGACCCGAGGTTGGAACAAATCCCAGGAATCTTCACAGCAAGATTTGAATCCAAGCTTTTCCGGTGTGCCTACAGGATCGAGCATGCGGAACTCGCCTTTGGCTACAGATCGCCAGTTGTCGATCCAGGCTTGCTTGTTACCAGCGTTCCAGAGTGTGGGATAGTTATTAGCCCAATTTAGTAGTGCTTTCTTGTCTGGGTATGGCAATGCACTACTCCTTGTTTTGGTTGAGTCTGCAGGATATAGGGGATTGGTAAAGAGTAAACCCCGAATTGAGAATCCGGTTTATTGCGAGAAACCTCCGCCAGACAGCCACCTCGGAGCACCTCGGGTAGGCCTTGCGCCGGTACTGCCAAGTTAAGTAATCGTAACTGGTAGAATCGGCCAATGAATACTTACAAGCGCCATAGATTCCCGCCAGAAACCATCAGTTACGCTGTCTGGCTCTACTACAGATTCAATCTCAGCCACCGAGATATCGAAGATCTACTGGCTGAACGCGGCATCACAGTCAGTCACGAGTCCATCCGACTCTGGGGCATTAAGTTCGGCGCCAGGTATGCCCGTCGATTGAAACGCAGACATCAAGGCTATGGTGATACCTTCTACATTGACGAGGTCTTCGTAAAGATCGGAGGCAAGCAGCACTACCTGTGGCGCGCCGTAGATCAGGATGGTGAGGTGGTAGATGTTTATTTACAGGCCAAACGAGATGGAGCTGCGGCCAAGCGATTCTTCAGACGGTTTATACGAAACAACAATGGCGAACCTCGGAAGATCGTGACCGACAAATTGTGAAGCTATGGTGTTGCCCGCCGGGAAGTGATACCGGAAGCCATTCATGTGAATGACCAGTATGCCAACAATAGAGTCGAGCAATCCCATGAGCCTACCAGGGTGCGGGAGCGGGGAATGCGGAAATTCAAGTCAGCCAGACAAGCTCAGAGATTTCTGGGTATCCATGCCTCGGTCTACAATCTATTTAACTTGGGTAGACACTTGGTATCAGCAAACCACTACAGGAATCTCAGGACAGGTGCGTTCTCAGAATGGAGCAGGGCGGTAGCTTGATAAGACGCGGCGGTATTCTGCTACCAGATGTAGTTAACTTGCCAAAACCCAAGGTTAAGGTCCTTCAGCAGGAATGCTAGGCTCAAGGACCGCGCCGGACTAGCGGCGTGGGTGGGGATGGCTCATAACATTAGAGCCGTCTATTACGAATGCACCACCGCAAATAATGAAACCAGAAAAACACCCGGAAAGGGTCGCTCCAGACCGGGCTTTGCGGGGAATACGCTGTACGAATCAGTCCGACTTGGAGTTATCTCCTACTGAGCAACTGTCATCCTCACCACCGTCATCTGGCGTGCCATCGTTATCCTCGTCCGTATCGTCGTCATCAATG
>JANPDE010000082.1:0-20347 GCA_031431315.1 Haliea sp. | reverse complement strand
AGTCCAGGTCGCGCCCCGCACGGGGCGCGCGGATTGAAACTCAGCAAAGCCGTCGAAAGTCCTCTGGCACCTTCGTCGCGCCCCGCACGGGGCGCGCGGATTGAAACCAGGACTGTACCGCTAGCGTCCAGAATATTCCCGGTCGCGCCCCGCACGGGGCGCGCGGATTGAAACGTCCACGATGTCTGCGACAAAGGGCATATCTATTGTCGCGCCCCGCACGGGGCGCGCGGATTGAAACCAGCGCCCCGGCCCGAATAGAGGAGTAATTCACCGTCGCGCCCCGCACGGGGTGCGCGGATTGAAACGACACAGGACCGCTGAAAATCAGTGCGCGGTTTCGTCGCGCCCCGCACGGCGCGCGCGGATTGAAACCAAGCGGCGTATGGACTACCGTTACGTTCAATTGAGTTACCCCGTGCTGGGCGAGACGATTGAAACGCTTATGACGTTATCAGAGTGAAAGCAAATCGAACCAGGATGCGCTTCTTCTTCACACTTCGGAGGTCACCGTGAGCGGCGACCCTGAGAGTTCCGCCAGCACCACCCGCCTGCCCGCCGCCATCTGGGCGTTGGGTTTTGTCAGCCTGCTCATGGATGTCTCTTCCGAGATGGTGCACAGCCTGTTACCCGTGTTTCTGGTCACCGCAGTTGGCGCCAGTGGCCTGGTGGTCGGCATCATCGAGGGCCTGGCGGAAGCATTGGCGCTGGTGGTGAAGGTGTTTTCCGGCGCCCTCAGTGATTACTGGGGCAGGCGCAAGGGCCTGGCGGTAATCGGTTACGGCATGGGCGCCCTGAGCAAACCTTTGTTTGCACTCGCGTCCGGAGTCGGCCTGATACTGGTGGCCCGCCTGATCGATCGGACGGGTAAAGGCATTCGCGGCGCGCCGCGCGATGCTCTGATCGCGGACATTGCACCCCCGGAGATGCGCGGCGCGGCGTTTGGCCTGCGCCAATCGTTGGATTCGGTGGGTGCCTTTCTCGGGCCGTTGCTGGCCGTCGGCCTGATGCTGTTGTGGGCCAACGATTTCCAGGCGGTGTTCTGGGTGGCGGTCATCCCTGGTTTGCTCTCCGTGCTGGTGCTGGTCCTCGGTGTGCGGGAGCCCGTGCAGCATCATCCGGCTCGCGGCATCAACCCGATTCGCCGTAACACACTACGCCTGTTGACCCGGCCCTACTGGACAGTCGTACTACTGGGAACGTGTTTTGCCCTGGCCCGATTCAGCGAGGCGTTCCTGTTGCTGCGTGCAGCGCAGGGCGGGTTGGCGGTGAGCTGGATACCGTTGGTGCTGGTGGTGATGAACGCAGTGTACGCGGTGTCGGCCTACCCGTTGGGACAACTGGCGGACCGGATGAACCATACCACTTTGCTGGCCTTGGGCCTGCTGGTATTGCTGGTCGCTGACCTGGTGCTGGCCAGCAGTAATCACTGGGCAGTCGTCATGCTCGGTGTCGCGCTATGGGGACTGCACCTGGGTATGACGCAGGGATTGCTGGCCGCCATGATCGCGCATACGGCGCCGGCAGAATTGCGCGGCACCGCCTTCGGCGTCTTCAACCTGGCATCCGGCGCGGCGCTGTTGGTGGCCAGTGTGCTGGCCGGCCTGCTGTGGGATCAGTTGGGTGCGGCGGCCACCTTTCTGGCCGGGGCGGGGTTCTGTTGCCTCACACTGGTGTACCTGTTATGGCTAGTATTGAGGGAACAATGAAGGTTTCAATAATGGAGAGCCAGAGCCTTTTGATATGCCTGTGCTCAGGTCTGGAACTCTCGAAGCCGACGATAGAGCAGTGCAATATGTTATTCAGCCTGAAGCGAAACCAGCGACAGTTAGCGATCTCGGTACATTTTTAATTATTCTCAATGGCAAGGGGTTCCGCATGAATGATCCTGGCATTGCGCAAATTGGACTGTATCAAGGAACAGTAGGGCGGTGGAAAAAGCATTGTGGAGGTTTGTTCAGGCACATGCGATAGTTTCGGCCCGTATCGAAGGCAGGGGAACACCCGTATGCATAGCTTCAAGGACAAAGTAGCCGTCGTAACCGGTGGCAGTAGCGGCATCGGCCAGGCGATCGCGGTGGAGCTCGCCCATTGCGGCGCCAAACTGGCTGTCGTCGGCACGTCGCGACCCCGCATCGACGCGACGCTGGCGCTGCTGCCTACAGGCCTGGATTGCAGAGGGTACGTCTGCGATGTCTCCGACCGGGCGGCGGTCGTGCGCCTGGCGGCCGCTGTCGAGCAGGACTTTGGTGAAATCCATATTGTCGTCAATAACGCGGGCATCACTTCATCAGCGCCCTTCGCAGAGTTCGACATGCATCTCTTCGACCGCATCATACATGTCAATTTCTTTGGCGTGGTCAATTGTTGCCATGCCTTTCTGCCCTTGCTACAGGCCCGCGGGTACGGCCATATCGTCAATATGTCGAGCATGCTGGGGTTCGTCGGCGTGCCGAATCAATCTGCTTACGTTGCCACCAAATTCGCCATCCGCGGATTCACCGAATCGCTCTGGGCGGAGTTGGACGATACCGCGATAGCAGTGACTGGTATTTACCCCGGCACCATCCAGAGCGAAATCCTGCAACGCGCCAACTTCTCTGACGATCGCGAGAAAGAGGCGATGATGAAAATGATGGACCGCTTCGGCATTCCTGCGAGCGATGTGGCAAAGAAAACGGTCGACGCCATTAAACGCCGCCGCCGCGAGGTCATCATCGGCAGGGATGCGAAAGCTTTGGTCGGGTTGAATCGTCTCCACCCGGGACTTTGCCACCGGCTGATTGCCAGCGGCACGGCCAGTGCGAAAGAAAAGATCCACTCGGGACAGTGGTAGCGACACTGGAACCGGGCGGCATCCTCACCGGCAGCACTTACAGGACGGCCAGCTGCGCCCAGCTTTGCGTCAGTGCGGCGTTGTAAGCGCTGCCATCGCCCATAAAATCCGCTGTACTCAGGAAGCTCACATTGACGTGGTCCGGCGTGCTTGAGACTGTGTGGAACAATCCCACGTTGGGCGCCAGTGGGCCAAAACCAAGGTAATCGATCAGTTTGGCACCCGCGAGGTAGGCCTCGGTGGAGAGTCCGGGCACATTGGTAACGACAGTATTAACCATGGTTGGAAGGTCATCCAGGTGTCCGGATGAGATCAGCCACTGCCCCAGCCACAGAATGATGGCAGGGTGAAGGTCATCGATCAAACGCAGCATGGCGTGGGCATCGGTTTTCTTGCTGCGTTTCTTGCCCTGGGAAGAATCCTTGCTGATGGACTGTAGACGCTTCTTTGTATCCTCGATAGTGGTATACAGGCATACCTTCGCTACGCTGACGTGATTACCTATCGTGCCATCCTTACCCTGGCGGCGTATGTCAATGGGCATAAGGGTCAGCAGGTTTTCTTCAGGCAACTCGTTGTGCTCGAGTAAATACTCACGCATGCCCCCGGCGACAACACACAGCGCAATGTCATTGATGGTGCAATGATACTTTTTCTTTAATTTTCGAAGCTGTCGCATTTCCATACGTACATGACCTACGACGCGGTCCGCGGACAGGGGGTGATTGAACCGCACTCGCGGGACGGCCTGCTTTTTCCCCTTGGGACTTGCATCATCAGTTTGCAGCAACTGGGGAATCAATTTCACCAGCGTACCCGCCATGTCAATGGGTCGCTCGATACTGTGCCACCAGGCGCTGCCGTATTTCTCCCACCAGGTCGGAGCCTGGAAGTCCTCGCCCACCGGTTTCTCCTCAGGCAGGGAAGCCGCCATAAGGGGAGAGTCCGACTCGGGTCCGAGGCTGTGCAACCCGGTAATCAGGCGCAGGGCGCTCTTGCCATCCATTACACAATGATGAATTTTCAAAAACAGCGCTGTACTACCCCGCGGGATGCCTTCCAGACGATCGAGGCCTTCCACCACCATGATCTGCCACAGCGGCCTGGCCCGGTCGAGGGGCTGGGCATGGAACTGTCCAAAAAGCGCATAGACTGCCTGCCAGCTCTGGGACTTGGGCAGAGCAACACGTGTAATGTGGTAGCTGGCGCTGAAATGGGTATCTTCAACCCAGTAGGCCCTGTCCAGTTGCAGGAGTACTTCTTCCAGCCGACAGCGCAGTATCGGAAAATGGCGCTCAACAAGCTCATCGAAGTTGTTCTGCAAGGCTTTAAAGAGAGCGTTTGCGCCCTGTTTGCCAGCCGTGTCATAAATCATCACCGCAGACATATGCAAAGGAATGTTAGGCATCTCCCCTTCGATCATCAAGTTATCGATTCCACCAAGCTGTCGCATCTTCCGGCTTCTCCTAGTGCATCATCCTAAGGTGCATTCGCCAATATTGGATGTTGTCCAGACTCGCAATTGCACAGGCCCCAACGCTCATAACCACTCAAATATTGACTCGTGTCATGTTTCCCCACTGCTTTTAAGCCCACAATGGCAGCGTACATGAGATAACGATAAGTAAAGGCCCGACCAGCATGTCACTGAGAAATCAAGTTGCCAAATTGCTAGTGACACTGCCCCTGTTAGCGACCGTAGCCGCGTATGTCGAGACGCAGGAGCTCGCGCCCATTATGCCGCTGGCCACCAAATCATTGCTCTTGGATATAGCCACAGCGGGGGAGCGCCTGGTCGTCGCCGGTGAGCACGGCAATGTATTGTACTCCGACGATAACGGCAAGCACTGGCAGCAGGCTGCGGTGCCAACCACCCAGATGCTGACAGGCATCCACTTTGTCGATGGGCAGCACGGCTGGGTCGTAGGGCATGATGGCCTGATTCTGGTTAGCGATGACGGGGGCGAGAACTGGCGCATCCAGCGCGATGGCCTGGCAGTGCAGCACCAGACCAATCTCGAACTGCGCGAAATGGCTCATCGCGACATTGCGGAACTGGAACAGCGCCTGGCGGCAGCAGACGAGGACGCGAAGGTGCAACTTGAAGCTGCTCTTGAAGACGCCCGCATGGACCTCGAGGATGCGGATCTAACCCTGGAGGGAGCTGTGTTTACCTCCCCCTTTATGGATGTGTGGTTCCAGGACGCCAATCGCGGCTGGGCGGTAGGCGCCTTCGGCACTCTGGTTGCCACCGAGGACGGTGGACAACACTGGGTCAGCCAGCAGACGAAACTGGATAACCGCGATGAATTCCATCTCAACACCATCACCGGAGACGGCAAGGGACGTGTCTTTATCGCCGGCGAGGGCGGTGTCATGTTCCGCTCTATGGATAGCGGCCGCAGTTGGGAATCACTAAAGCCTTTTTATGAGGGCAGCTGGTTCGGCGCCGTGTACGAAGCACAGCATGACACCCTGCTGATATTTGGTCTGCGCGGCAATCTCTACCGCTCCATCGACTTCGGCACCCACTGGGAGCCTGTACTCAATGACAATAACAATACGCTCGCCGGCGGGAGCTCTTCCGCACAAGGTGGCATCGTGCTGGCGGGCGGTGACGGCACCGTACTGCGCAGTACTGACGGCGGACAGACCTTCCAAAAAAGCATCATCAAGGATCGTCTCAGCCTGAGTTCCGGCATTGGCCGCGATGGAAATGCTGTATTGGTCGGACAGGGTGGCGTCAAAATCGCCAAGGATGAAATCGACCATGAATAATCCAGCCAGCCAGAACGACGATCAACTTCACACCTATCAATACGGTAGGGAAGAGCGCTTCCTGGAGCGCCTGATTTTCTCGCACAGGCCCCTGTTGCTCATCATATTTTTACTCGCGACGGTGTTTTTCACCTGGCAGATTACCAAGCTGAGGCCGGACGCCAGTTTCGAAAAAATGATCCCCATGGAGCATCCCTTTATCCAGGCTTTCATGAAACACATGCCTGATCTTGGTGCGGCGGGAACCACCATTGAGGTCGCGGTAGAAAACACCTCGGGCGACATTTTCGACCCCGAGTATCTGGATCTGCTGCAAAAGGTCAACGATGAGGTTTTCTACCTGCCCGGAGTAGACCGCAACCGGATGCGCTCGCTGTGGACACCGAACGTCCGCTGGATAGAAGTCACCGAAAAGGGCTTCGAAGGCGACAAGGTCATAGACTCTAATTACGACGGCTCCAAACAGTCTATGCAGAAACTGCGCCAGAATGTGCAGCGTTCCGGCGAGGTGGGTCGACTGGTTTCAGATGACTACCGTTCCAGTATCGTGCAGGCGCCGTTGATCGACATGGACCCGACATCCGGCAAACCCCTGGACTACTGGGCGTTATCAAAAGTACTGGAGCGGGACGTCCGGCAGAAGTACGAGCAACTCTCTATCGATAGCAGTGGGCACCCCACTATCAAAATTCACATTATCGGCTTCGCCAAAATGATCGGCGACCTGCTTGACGGAATTACCGCGATTTTCCTTTTCGCCGTCATCACCCTGTTGATTAGCTCCGTGCTGCTATTCCTGTATACCCGCAGCCTGCGCGGCACACTGTCGCCACTGCTCTGCTCAATCATCGCGGTGATCTGGCAACTTGGCCTGCTCACCACCATGGGGTACGGCCTCAATGCCTACTCCATCCTGATCCCCTTCCTGATTTTTGCCATTGGTGTCAGTCACGGTGTACAGATGGTTAACGCCATTCTCGGGGAAAGCATCGCTGGCAACGACAGACTGACCAGCGCCAGGCTCGCATTTCGCTCCCTGTACGTGCCGGGCCTGACGGCACTCGCCACCTGTGCGATTGGCTTTATCACAATGGTGATGATTCCCATCCAGGTCATCAAGGATCTTGGTATCGCCGCCAGCGTGGGGGTAGGCGTGGTGATGCTGACCAACCTGATCCTGTTGCCCATTATGATGTCCTATTTAGGCATTACCAAAAAAACTCTGAGTTACCACAATCAAAATAGGGAGGATTCAACCCGTGGTACCGCGTGGCGGGTACTCTCACATTTTGCAACCGCTCGTGTCGCTCGGGTATCAATCGCCATTGCCATTATCGGTTTCGCCGTCGGCATCTACGGTAGACAGAACCTGCAAATTGGCGACCTCGACCCCGGCGCTCCAGAATTACACACTGATTCGCGCTACAACCTTGACAACAAATTCATTACCGACAATTACGCCACCAGCTCCGACATCCTTGTAGTCATGGTGGAAACGCAGGAGCAGGAGTGTGCGCTTTACAAGAACCTGGAGCTCGTTGATAGGTTCATCTGGCACATGCAGAATGTACCCGGCGTGAGTTCCGCCATTGGCGCATCGGAGATTTCCAAGCTCGTCGCCGCTGGCTACAACGAGGGTAATCTCAAATGGGCCACTATCAGCCGCGACCAGCGGCTTCTCGGCTCTACGTTTGACCCCATGCCTGGCGCTTTAATGAATACCCGCTGCAGCCTGTTACCGATCGCCCTGTTCCTCAATGACCATAAGGCGGAAACTCTGCAGCGAGTGGTCGACGCCGCACAGGAATTCTCCGCGCAGAACCAGCAGGAAGGCATTCGATTTGCCCTGGCGGCGGGTAACGCGGGAATCGAGGTGGCCACCAATCAGGAAATTGCCGTGGCGCAGACTCGTATGCTGGCGCTCATCTACGCTGTCGTCGGCGCACTGGTATACCTCAGTTTTGCATCCTGGCGCGCGGTAGTCTGCATTATGGTACCGCTCGCTTTGACCTCTTTTTTGGCGGAGGCCCTGATGGCCTATCTGGGCATCGGCGTGAAAGTGGCGACACTTCCTGTCATTGCTCTGGGTGTTGGAATAGGCGTCGACTACGGCATCTATATCTACAGCAAGATGGCGTCTTTCCTGCGTAAGGGCATGTCAGTTCAGGAAGCGTATTACAACACGCTCATCACTACTGGAGAGGCCGTCAGCCTCACCGCTACCATGCTGGCCGTGGGGGTGGGTACATGGATCTGGTCACCGATCAAGTTTCAGGCGGACATGGGATTGCTGCTGACCTTTATGTTTGTGTGGAACATGGTGGGAGCGATATGGCTGCTGCCGGCGCTGGCCCACTATCTGATCAAACCTGATAAACAACCGGGCGCGGAACAAAAACCGGTGGCAAAGATCATTGCGCCAGCATGACATGCAACATCTATCAACACAGTCAGTCAATCACTGACGATCAGGTAGGAAGCACTATGGATCACAAAGATAAATGGCGCTATAAATTACTCGCGAATGCTGTGGCCGCGACTGCGCTTGCTGCAAGTGCTGCGACTACTCAAGCCATGTCCTTCGCGTTTGGTGACGCCAAAGAGTGGAACCTCGACTGGGATACAAATGTTGCCTATACCGCGCAGCTGCGGGTAGCGAAACCGGACACTGACCAATTTCGCTTCGAGGACACCGGCAACGTAGAGGCCGACAGCCGAGCTTATGCCGTGCTGATTAATGCCAATGACGGCGACAACAACTTCAAGCGCGGCAGCCTGACGCAGAACAAGGCGTCCTTTGTGACGGAGATGGATCTCAAATATCTCGACTATGGCCTGTTCGGTCGCGCGCGCGGCTACTACGACGACGTGTATGACCAGAATACCCAACAGAGTGAGGACGCCTACCTCACCTACAACAATAGCAAGGAATTTCCCAATGGCGACGCTGACTTCAGGGAGTTCCCGCCGGGTACTGTCAAGGAACACCGCGACCGTCTCGAAATGCTGGATTATTTCCTCTACGCCAGCGGCGCGCTTCCTGGCGAGCACCCTTTCAACGTCAGGCTTGGCAGCCAGGTCATTAACTGGGGCGAAGCAACCTTTACCGCCGGCATTAACGGCCTGCAAAATCGCGCAGACCTTATCGCCCGCAACACACCGGGAGTGGAGGTCAAGGAAATTCTGTTGCCAACGGGTGCGCTGTACGGTCAGGTCGATGTCATACCCGACGTCACTTTTGAAGCGTACTACCAGTACGAGTGGAAAAAAACCGAACTCAACGGCGTTGGCAGCTATTTCAGTGACCGGGATTTCCTCGGGCCGGGTGCCGCTAACTTCCTGATTCCGATCGGACCTAGTATTGTTACCCCAATTCCGAGAACTGCCGATGAAGCCGCTTCCGACACCGGTCAGTGGGGTTCTGCGCTGCACTGGATCACCTCGGGTGGTACGGATCTTGGACTTTACTACATCAACGCACACAGTAAGGCGCCCGCGTATCAGCTCAATTACCCGGAGGTTGGGCTAATCCCGGAGTCCTACACCATCAGGTATTTCGAGGACATCCAGGGTTACGCCGCCAGTTTTACCACCGTATTGGGCAACACCAATGTGCAAGGCGAGGTCTCTTACAAGACCGGTGTGCCTGTGGTGCTATTAAGCGGTGACCCGGTGGAAGGTGACCTGGCCTCTTACCAACTCGGCGGCTCCTATGTACTTGAGCCCACCAAACTGTGGGACGATGCCACCCTGGTGTTTGAATTGGCCGGCGCCTACGTGACGTCCCAGGACAGCGCCGAACTGCTTTACGACGACCACGGCACTGTTATTAACGTGCGCCTGGAACTGGCCTACCTGAATGTGGCGGAGGGCCTTGACCTGAAAGTGCCGATCTTTTTACGCCGCGGCCTCGATGGCAACATTCTGGAAAGCGAGATGGTGGAAGACTCTTCGGCGGTCAACATCACTTTCCAGTTCGTCTATCTGAATAACGTCACCACATCGTTTGGCTACACCAACTTTTTTGATGGCGGCGAGAATACCTATATCAACGACCGCGATAATGTGTCGGTGAATATTGCTTACAGTTTCTGAGACAAACGAGAGGATGCAAAAAATGCGTATCACCAAGAGCAGTGCGATAGTCCTGGTACTGTCGCTTTTATCCACCAGTGCGATGGCCAAGATGTCGGCCGCAGAGCTGGCCCGACTGGGTAAGGATCTCACCCCGATGGGGGCGATAAAGGCCGGTAGTGAGGACGGCCTGATACCGGCGTGGACCGGCAGCGTGGTCGGTTTGCCACAGGGCTTGAAATGGGATGGTCCCGGTAAGACCTATCCCGACCCCTGGCCCGATGAAAAACCTCTCTTTGTCATCACCAAAGATAATATGGAGCAATACCGGGCACGCCTGAGCCCGGGGCAGATCGCTATGTTCAAAGCCTATCCGGACACTTTTCGTATGCCGGTTTACCCGGGACACCGGGAGTTCGCCTTTTACCAGAATTATTACGACAAGGTGCACTACAATGCCGAACATGCCGAGCTGACCGGTGACAGTGAGGGTATCACGGGTTTTATTGGCGCCCCATCCTTCCCCGTGCCCACCACAGGCCCGGAGGTCGTTTGGCTCGCACGCACCAACGACCCGTTCGAAACCACCGACGGCGAATACAGTGACATAGCGGTTTTCCCCAACGACACACAATCCTTGCGCCGATCCAAATTTCTGCAGGAAGCGCCTTACGCCAATCGCAAAAATCCGGTCACTGCAGAGTACGAATACCCGAAACTGGGCACAACTGCTGGCTATATCATGACCTATGTCACAGAGCCCGTCCGTGACAAGGGGCTCGTAACCTCCGTCATCGAGCCCTTTGACTACCAGGCGAACGCCCGGGAAGTGTGGCGCTACCTGCCGGGCTCCCGGCGGGTGCGGCGCGCTCCAACCGTGGGCTTTGACACGCCCGATGGCCCCGGTGGCCTGAAAACCGTGGATGAAACGCAGGGCTTCAACGGCTCGATGGAGCGCTTTGACTGGAAACTCATCGGCAGACAGGAGATGTTTGTTCCCTATCACAACTACAAATTTGACGATCCGAAAGTGAGCTACAAGGATCTGCTGACCAAATTCCACGCCAACCCGGATTACATGCGCTATGAACTCAAGCGCGTGTGGGTGGCGGAAGCGATACTGAAGGAAGGCCAGCGCCACATCTACGCCAAACGCCGTCTCTACGTGGACGAGGACACGGGAATCGCCTCCATCACTGAAAACTACGATGGCCGCGGGGAACTGTGGAAAGTCGTGTTCAACAACAACATCTACGATTACCACGGCCAGGCGTACATACGACGTGTACAGATGTACCATGATCTGATCGCCGGCGCGTACATCGCAGAGCGCCTGGTCAATGACAGCACTCCGCTGCTGTACGACATCAACCCGGTGAAAGGACCGACCTATTTTTCGCCGAGCAATATACGCAAGCTCGGCAAGCGTTAGGCAGCGCTGCAGCACACGAAGCCCGGGAGACTCTCCGGGCTTTTATCAGGCACTCGCCCTGTTGCGTTTACGTTTGTGCGCAACGCGCTTCTTGCGGGGGGGGCGACGGATAACGGATTCTGCCGTGGCAATGCCCTTTACAAAGTCCGCCAGTGCCGACTCCCACTCGCTGATATCGCCGGGTTGGCAGATCACCAGGCCGCGCACATCCGGCAGCGTGTCGGCAAGTTCCGAGGCGGTGGATACGGGGTGGGCGGCATCATCTTCCCAGGCCAGGATCAGAGTCGGAATCCGCAACTCTTGCAACTGCGCCCGGTCCGGCATATCGGAGCGGGCGGCGCCGCCGAGGGCGGCCTGCACATGTAACGGATTTGCCATCGCCAAACCCTTCGCCGTATGCAAGGCCAGTTGGCTGCGCCCGTCCTCCCGTACCGGTATCGGCAGTAGGTCCAGCAGGCGGTAGGGGGCCGCACCAAAGAGCCCTGATACCCGGGCCAGGCGACGGTAAATCGCGGACTGCCGGGGCCGTGTGTCCCAGGCGGTGGGCGGCAGGACGAGCACCAGCCCCGCCACCTGTTCCGGTTGTTGGACCGCAGCCTGCAGGGCGGTGGCGGCCCCCATGGATATGCCACCCAACAAGCAGCGCGCAAAGCCGCTGGCCGCAGCGACAGACGTGCCGACCGCGAGCATATCGGCGGCCATCCTGTCCCAGCAATAATCCCTGGCGTCATAGCTGCCGTCAGAATTGCCGTGGCCACGGGCATCGTAGCGTATGACCTGTGCATAGCGCTCCACCACACCCCAGTCCCACAAGCATGCCTGATCCTCAACCCGCATACTGCCCATCAGGCTGTGTCCCCAGACAAAAGGAATCCCCTTGCCCTGGCTGCGCACGGCCAGTTCCACTGCGCCAAAACGCTGCAGGTAACTGTGATTTTTCATCGCCTCCCCTCTGTTTTATCGCACAACTGCCGCAGATCAGCCATGGCAGCAAGCAACCCGTCAGCAAGTCGCTCGATATCGGGCACCGCCTTCTTGCATCCCATCAGGGAAAAATTCAGGTTCCCGGCATAGCTCCACACGGTGATGTTAAGGCCGCAGCCCTCCACCAGCGGACCCATGGAATAAAGATCCACCAGCGTTCCGTAGTTGCCCGAGAGTCGCTCTGCAGGACCCTGCACATTAGAGACGATGACATTGGTCATGGGCCTGTAATCCGCCCGCTCCGGCTTGCGCAGGTACTGCTTGAGGCTGGTTTTCCACAGCGAAAAAAATGGTGGCAGGAAGTGCATTAAGTCGATGAAGGTATCCTTACCCAGCAGGTCCAATTCCTGCTTCGCGACTTTTGTCGCGCGCTGTATCGCGTGAAAGCGCTCCACAGGGTCAGCGATATTGGTCCACAGGCAGGTCGGCAGGTAGGTGGTGCGATTGCCCGATTCGCGAGCCGAGCCGGGCTCGTCTGCCGACACCGGGATGGCAGTGCACAGCGGCTCGGCGGGCAGATCATGATGCAACAGCAGGTAGTCGCGAATAGCGGCCGCCGCCAGCGCCAGAATCAGGTCGTTGATGCTACCGCCCAGGGCGCGGGCCACGGCTTTTGCCTCCTGCAACGACAACTGCCGGGTCGTAAAGCTGCGGCGAGCGGATAGGGCGTGGTTGAGACGCGTGCGCGGTGGCGGATGCGCCAGCCGTTCCAGAGAGGGAGAGCCCACATCACGATGGAAGACGCGCAGTCTCGAACCTGCCTGCCACAGGGCTGAGAGAAACGACGGAAATCGCCGAATATCGATGTTGACCTGGTCGCGCAGCGCATCCCACACCAGTGATCCGGCGCTGGGCAGGGGTTCGGGCTGCCAGGGCGTGCGCACAGTGAGTGGAGCCTGCAGACTGGCCTGCTGTTCGAGCACCCGGCTGAGATAGCGTACCGTCGCGGCACCGTCGGCGAGGCAGTGGTGGATCTTGTGCACGATCGCCGCGCGGCCGTTTTCCAGCCCGGTTAACATCCACAACTCCCACATCGGCCGGGACCGGTCGAGGCGGTGGCACATGATCTGCGAAATCATGTCGTGCAGTTCGCGCATCCCGCCAGGTGTGGGCAGTGCGGCGCGATAAATGTGTGAGTCCAGATCGAAATCGGGATCGTCCACCATCACCGGATGGTGCAGGTTGAAGGGCACGAACAGCACCCGCTGGCGCAGCATGGGGACGACCTCCAGCGCGGCCTCCATGCGCTCGCGCAGGATACCGTAATCCGCTTCACTGTAATGTGATTCGAAGATTTGCACCTTGATGGTGTGCATCAACACCGTTGGCGTCTCGGTGTAGAGGAAACTGGCGTCCTGTCCGCTGAGTCTATGCATGGCGCTTACGACGGGAGGCGATCCGCCGCGATACGCTCTGGCAAACACGCGCCAGTTCCTCCCCAAAGGCCGGATCCAGGCAGGCCATGTGGCCGTCGTCGTACAAAAATAATTCGCTGCCGGGGATCAGCTTGGCCATTTCCTGCTGGTGCCGGGGAGGGATGGCGCGGTCCCGCTCGGTACACACGACAGCGGTGGGCACATCAATCTCGTGCAGCCATGCGCTGGCGTCGTGCAACGCCATTTCGCGCGCGGACTCAACCACCATGCGCAAACTGGCACGGCGCAGCTCATCAAGGGCCCAACGCATCTCCTCCTCATGCAACTGATCCGCCATGCGCGGTAGAAAGCGCTTCAACAGACCCCGGGGCAAATGGCTGATTAGTTCCACGGCGTTCCCCAGCCCGAGCAACACAGCGAACACCGGCAATGCCACCAGCTCTTCATGGCGAGCAACCCGCGCCCTGTAGTTGGTGGCTGCCAGCACCAGTCCGGCAACATGCTGCGGGTGGCGGTGACAGAGATATTGCACGATCGCGCCACCCATGGAGTAGCCGACTGCGATCACCGGACCACAGCCGACCTCCTCTATCAGTGCCGCCATGTCGTCGGCTGCCTGCTCAAAGGTGAAGCGTTCGCGGCCGCGTGCGCTGCGACCGTGACCGCGCACATCCGGGGCAATGATATTGAAGTGCCGGGACAACGCGGGAAACAGGCGGAACCAGTTCAGACCTGATGAAACCACCATGCCATGCACCAGCAGCAGGGTCGGCTTCCCGGGGTTGAGATGTTGCCGGTAGAAACAGCTGCCAAGACCTGGCAACTCCACAAACACGCCACTGACCTGTGATACTCCACTACCTGACTGCCGGAACGTCGCCGGCGCGCTAAGGGTTTGCACATGTCCTCCCAGTACGACGCATGGTCTACCTCGATTTCCGCCTGCTGCCCGATTTTTTCGCGGGCCGCCGTCGCGCCGATTTTTTCACGGGGCGCCGCGCCGTCTTTTTAGCCAGCTGCAGGTATTCGTGCAGGGCGCTGTCCAGACCATCGATGATCGTCCAGGCATCTGGCACCAGCTGCGGCTCGATGGTCACCCCCACATCCACCTGGTTCACATAGCTCACGCAGGTAAAGTTGATGCCCATACCCGGCGTAATAATGGACATCGGGTACATGGTTTCCAGGCGCGCACCGGCGATGTACATCGGCTTGTCGCTGCCGTGCACATTGGACACGATCAGATTGGAACCGAGCATCTGCGACGTCTGCTCGGGCGTGGTCGCAGCCATCATGGCGGATACCATCAGCGGCGGCATAATCTGAATGAGCTCAATAAACCCTTTGCCGCCGCCGCGTACTACTTGTTTGACCTCGGCGCAATCTGCGCTGATCGCGCGCAAGCGGGCGACCGGGTCCGCCACATCCGTGGCGAGGGTAACGGACGCCTGGGTGACCCGGTTGCTGATCTCTTCGTCCCCATCGCTGCGCAGCGATATAGGGATCCCGGTGCGCAGGGACAAGATGGGCAGTTCGTGACGGGCCAGCAGGTAGTGGCGCAGCGCAGTGGATACCAGTGCCAGCAGGACATCGTTGACAGAGACATCGAAGGCCTTCCTGACGGTCTTGATTGCGTCCAGCGACAGGGAACCAAAAATAAAGCCCCGCTCGCGACCGATGTCACCGTTTAAGCAGGTCAGCGGCGTCTCGGGCTTGGCCGGACTGCGGTCGGCACTCCTCTTGAACTGTTCGAGTATCCTGGGGCGGACCACGTCAGCGATTCCCCGGTACGCCGCCCAGGGGAATCCGGCCAGGTGCAACGCGGTTGCCGTGGACAAATGCCAGCGGTCCGGCACAGCGCCCGCCCTGGCGCCGCTAATGCTGGCATCCACCGGCCGCGCCTTGGCATCGGGCTCAAAGTCACACAGCAGTTCACCGAGCTTGCTGGCACCCTGCCCGTCCATCATGCAGTGGTGTAATTTCTGCACGATCGCGTACTTGCCGCCCTCCAGGCCCTCGATAAACCAGAATTCCCACAAGGGTTTGCTGCGATCAAGATGACGGCTGTACAGGTGGGCGACCAGCTCGGATAGCGCTTCACGGTCACCTGGCGAAGGTACCGCGATGCGCTTGAAATGGTTTTCGTAGCGGAAATTTTCGTCCTCTACCCAGTAGGGTAAGTCCAGGCCCATAGGCACTTCGTGCAACTTCCAGCGAAAGTGTGGCACTTCGCGGATACGCTCAATGACCTTTTTCCTGAGGTAGTCGAAACTGAAGCGAGGACAGGCGCTGGTATCCAGGATAACCAGCCCCACTGTGTGGTGGTAGACAGTGTCTGTCTCCCCGGCCACGAACAGGATATCCTGCTTACCCAACTGTCTCACCGCAGCCATAAAGTTTTCCTTCATTATTTACTTTCCAACAGGCACCCCCCCCTCTGTAGGAGCACACCGGTGAAATCCGACACACACTCACAGTCTGAATGAAGGTCCCCTCGCCGGGTAATGATTTGCATCAATGGAACCGTAGAATCGGGTTGCATTCCGGCTGTTCCCGGCCCACATTTGCCCTTCCAGGGCGCCACCCGAAGTTGGGGCGTTTCGCGGGCTATACAACGATCAACATAGTCTTACTTCAGGAGTACCGCAGGGTAATGGCATCGAAACTGACTTTTAATCTTGCAGACCTGTTCGAATCCGTTGCCGATGCCGTCCCGGACCGTACCGCGATCGTTTCGCTGCAACGCCAGTTAAGCTTCAGGGAGCTGGACCAGCGCGCGACTCGCCTGGCCAACTGCTGGAACGCCCTCGGCATTGGCTGCGGCGACCACATCGGACTGCAGTTGTACAACGGCAGTGAATACCTGGAAGGCATGCTGGCGGCATACAAGCTGCGCGCGGTACCGATCAACATCAACTACCATTATGTAGCAGGGGAACTGCAGTACCTTTACACGGACGCGGATCTCGTGGCCGTCGTCACCCACCAGGCCTTCGCGCCGAGCGTGGCCGAGGTGCTAAACCTCGGCGGGAAACTGCGGTACGTCTTCTGCGTGGCGGATGCTTCCGGAGCGGCTATCGATCCCGGTTTTCACGATTACGAAAAAGCCCTGGCGCAAAGTTCAGACCTGCGCGACTTTGCGCCACGCGACTCGGACGACCTCTACATCGTCTATACCGGTGGTACCACGGGCATGCCCAAAGGTGTCATGTGGCATCACCGGGATATTTTTTTCGGGGCCATGGGGGGCGGCGATCTGGACCAGAGCCGCGGCCCCATAAAAGACCCTGCAGAGCTGGCGGGACGCATCGGCGACATGGCCCCTGCCGCCCTGCCCGCGCCACCGTTCATGCATGCGGCCGCCCAGTGGGCCGCCCTGAGTCTGCTGTTCGCCGGTGGCAAGATCGTGATCCCGGCCGCGGGTCACTTCGATCCCGCCGCCATCTGGCAAAGCGTCGATGATGAGGCGGTGAACCTGCTGATCGTGGTGGGCGATGCCATGGCCACTCCACTGGCAGACACTCTGGCGGCCTCTCCCGGGCGCTGGAAGGCCGCCAGCCTGCTGGCCATTGCGTCGGGCGGCGCGCTGTTCTCCCCAGCCACCAAGGCGCGCCTGATCGCCCTGCTCCCCAACTGCTTCATTGTCGACGGCCTGGGCTCCTCGGAAACCGGCGTGATGGGCAACAAGATCAGCGCGGGAGAGGGGGGCGAGCGGGAACCCAGGTTCATGGTCAACGATTCCACTATCGTTCTGGATGACAACAACCGCAAAGTCGAACCAGGCTCTGGCGTGATTGGCCGCATCGCCCGCCGCGGTCATGTGCCCATCGGTTATTACAACGCACCGGAAAAGTCTGCCAACACCTTCATCGAGGTCGACGGTGTGCGCTGGGCAATTCCCGGAGACCTCGCCACCGTGGAGGCGGATGGGCGCATCCTGCTCCTCGGACGCGGTTCCGTCAGCATCAACTCCGGCGGCGAGAAGGTTTTCCCGGAAGAGGTGGAGTCCATACTCAAGGAACACCCGGATGTACTTGATGCAGTGGTGGTCGGTTTGGAGGACGAGCGCTTTGGCGAACAGGTCGTTGCGGTGTGCCAGACCCGCAGTGGCGCGCCGCTGGAACTGGAAAAATTAAGGGACTTCTGCCGCGGCAAACTGGCAAGTTACAAGATTCCGCGCAGCGTGGTCTGCCTTGAGAAGATCAAGCGCTCTCCGGCGGGCAAGGCGGATTACCCATGGGCCAGGGAAGCCGCCCGCAATACATCGTCAGCACAGCAAGAAACGGCCAGATAATAAAAAGATCGGCACATATATTGGCCTCAGGGGTCTGCACGAGAACCAGCCGTTAGTTACCTCACACCATTCGTTGAGTTTTAAGCACACTATTTAAATACAGACAGCAGGCGATATAGGCAAGTCCATCGCTTTGTTTCATGATGTATTGGATGAGACAGAGCGTGACTCTACTGCCGTTATTCACTTTCATAGCCCATGACTTTTTTGAGCATCCGCTGAAAATGAGCTGCTGTAGGTTCGGTCAAGGATGGTCGATACCCCCAATGGGACCGAGGTCGTCATACACGTAGTCGGTTCGCGCGAACGTGCCGTCGGAAATTGCGTTGTGATTATACCGTCGTCACACGCCGAGATGAATGTAGCGACGAGAATAGCGCCCAGGCCTGGTTTTCTGGCATTTGCGAAATGAGGCATGTGATCCGATCTCTAGTACAAAAGGGAGACCCCCCGGCGGCACTCAGGGTTTGGCGATGTCGGAAGTCCCCTGCTAACTCCCGCGCGTGAGCCGTGAACGGTTTGATTCACAGCCGATGTCTGTTGGTAGTGGCACGCACGTAGTAGTGGCACATACGTAATAGCGGCACTCATGAACCGTCCCTCCGGGGATAAGGCCTGAACGCTAGAAGGCTGGGATATTCGCTCTTCAGGCCTTATCCCCGGAGGGACTCTGGCGCAGTGAACTCGACCATTGTGATGTATGCGCGATACCAGGCGAGTGGCAGCGGGCATGCTCCGCGGCGAATATCTCAGCAGTTTGAGCGAGCGGGGCATGCGCGCTGCCACTCGCCGCAACGGAGCCTCCAATCGTGATCCATCAACGGCTAGCTCAGGCGTCATTGGTTTGAATGCAACGCCCCCTGCAGGTGGCTCAAGGAGCCGTAAGGTTGCGTAACTACCGCTTTGAGCGGCTCACAAACTAAAGCCCCCGGCTTCGCCGGGGGATATTTACTTTAAGAAGATCTGGTCACCGCATTCTTTGCTGTTCGTACCGCGAACCGAATACTCGCCTTGGTCTGGTGCAAATGATCTTGCAGGGTGCGTCTGGGCAGGTGTATTGGAGTCTCGAGTAGTTCGGCCAGAGGCATCAGGTGGCGCGTCATCACGAGATTTCTGTTCGCCAGTGTCCGAAGGTATTGCACTTGCTCATTAAAATTTCGGTTGTATGCCCTGGGAAAGTTCCTGAGGGCCGTCAGTTCGTTGCTCAGATAATACTCATCGATCGGTAAAAAGAAGCGGTCAGTATCCATGGCCAGTATTTTGAGCACCCAGGCGGGAGCATTTAACAGGATGCCCTTCACGGACGTGATAAAGAACCGGTCCATGGTTGGCTTGCTACGGCAGTTTTTACAGAAACTCGCACTGGATGCGCCCTCGTGGAACAGTGCGCGGGCGTCCTTGTATTCGGAACCATTCCAGACATCGGAAAAATCATTGTCCATTGTGATGTGTCCGAAATCCTCACTGATGTCGGTGGCGATACAGCAGGGACCCACTCCACCGTTGGGATACCAGTAGGAACTGAAATAATGCCAGTCGCATTTTTGAAATTTCAGGTTGTCGGGTGGCAATTTATGTTCGTGTGTCTGTTGCAGCAGCATGCGCCGCATGACCGTGTGCTTTGATCGTGTCGCGGCGTCGAGCGCCGGTCCCGTCATCGATGGGTGGATATTAAATTTCTCAAGCCGTGTCACCGGTGCATCAGGATCGTCGCGAGGAGCAAAGCCTTCGGCAAATTCGAGTAGGTCTACCTTGTATTCCCTCGCCAGCTTGCGCACGGTTTCAACTTCATGTTCGTTATGCTGGAACACCAGGTAGCGCCATTCGATCAGGGGGTACTTTTGGCCCAGCTCATCCCGTCGCCGGATCAGGCGCAACATGTTGCTGACCACCAGATCGTGCTCGCCATTCACACGGTATCGGGCATAGCTTTCCTGCGTGATGCCATCGAGCGAAACGCCGATCAGGTTGATGCCCGAGAGCAGGATTTCATCGATCTGATTGTCGGTAAACCTGAAACTCAGGTTGGTGGTCATAAACGTAAAAATCTCTTTCCCTCTTATTTCCTCCATCAATTCGGGAAATTTTTTGTTGAGCAGACTCTCGCCGGTGCCAAAATAGCGAATGATAAAGAGTTCATCGACCACGCCTGCGAGCATATGGGCGTGCAGGCGCGGATCAAGATTGGTGGCGGGGCGGGTCATGGTGCCGTTGCCGGTTTCGCAGTTGGGGCAGGCGAGCTGACAGGCGGTGGAAGGGTTGATGCTCAGGTCAAAGGGCTTTGAGGGGACATGGAGGGCACCTTGACGTCTGGCCATCAGTGCCATGAGAAAATTCAGGTATTTGGTAGTCGCAAGCCTTTGATCTTGTATTTCCGGTAACAGTAAAGGTAAGGCTAATCCCGCCATAAACTGCGCAATCCTGTTATGTGGTCAAGAGTGTGGCACAGCTTCAAGGTTGAGGTCCATTCGGTTGATCCCAGACATTAAACACTGGAAGTAAAGTTTCTCTGGCGTCAAACTTAAGTCCACACTGCGCCACAAAGGGGTCAACAAAGGGGTCAGAGCCCTTTT
>JANPDE010000081.1:0-3405 GCA_031431315.1 Haliea sp. | reverse complement strand
TGAAACGCGCTACCGCGAATGAAGACTTTATGTTTCTTAATCTCGGCCCCAACCACCCTTCAGCCCACGGTGCGTTCCGCATTGTGTTGCAGCTGGACGGCGAAGAGATCGTTGATTGTGTACCGGACATCGGCTACCACCATCGCGGCGCGGAAAAAATGTGAGCGTCAAAGCTGGCACTCCTACATTCCTTATACGGACCGCATCGATTATCTGGGCGGCGTGATGAACAATCTGCCCTACGTGATGGCGGTTGAACAACTGGCCGGCATCAAGGTACCCGAACGGGTTGAAGTCATTCGCGTGATGATGGCAGAATTTTTCCGCATCACGTCACATCTTTTGTTTTTGGGCACCTATATCCAGGATGTAGGCGGAATGACGCCTATTTTCTACATGTTTACCGATAGGCAAAAAATCTATGACGTGATCGAAGCCATCACTGGGTTTCGCATGCACCCAGCCTGGTACCGCATCGGTGGTGTTGCTCACGATCTGCCCAAAGGCTGGGAAGGCCTGGTGCGTACAGTACTGGACTGGATGCCAAAACGGCTCAAGGAATATGAAAAGGCCGCGTTCCGCAACGGTATATTGCGGGCCCGCACTATCGGTGTAGCGAAATACAACAGTCAGGAAGCTATTGAGTGGGGTGTTACTGGGCCAAGTCTGCGTGCTACCGGTGTGGATTACGACTTACGCAAGAAACGCCCCTACTCCGGATACGATCGGTTTGAGTTTGAGGTGCCGCTAGCCGTCAATGGCGACGCCTACGATAGAGCTATCGTGCGCATAGAGGAAATACGCCAGAGCCTGCGCATCATTGAACAGTGCCTGAAGAATATGCCGGCCGGGCCCTATAAGGCCGATCACCCTCTCACATGCCCTCCGCCCAAGGAACGCATGTTGCAGGATATTGAAACCCTGATCACGCACTTCCTCGCGGTATCCTGGGGGCCGGTGATGCCTGCTGGTGAAAGCAGTCAAATGATTGAAGCGACCAAGGGCATCAACAGTTACTACCTGATATCAGATGCCAGCACTATGAGTTACCGCACACGCATACGCACGCCCAGCTTCCCACATCTGCAGCAGATTCCCTCGGTGATTCGCGGATCCATGGTCCCGGATTTAATCGCCTATTTGGCAAGTATTGACTTTGTGATGGCCGATGTCGACCGCTAACCCAGTAAAGCCCAGCACTCTTCTTGCTACTGACCGTAGCATGCTCTATTCCTTTCACGAGCAGGATAAAGAAGCGATTATGCGCAGTATTGGTCACTACGATGACTCTCGAGCAGCCTCCATTGATGCACTTAAGATTGTCCAGAAGCGTCACGGTTGGGTGCCGGATGAGGCCATTGCCGCCATCGGCAGCATCCTGGGAATTCCTTCAGCAGATATCGAAGGTGTAGCAACATTTTACAATTTGATTTTCCGCAAACCGGTCGGTCGACACGTCATTAAAGTTTGCGACAGCACTGCCTGTTTTCTCACTGGTTATGACGAACTTATTTCAGCGATTAAACAGCATTTGAATATTGACTATGGCGCCACCACTGCCGACGGTCGTTTTACTCTGTTGCCGATTTGCTGTTTGGGAAATTGTGATAAGGGCCCGGCTATCATGGTTGATGATGATTCGCACGGCCCGGTGTCATGCGCGCAGGTAGCGCCCTTACTGGAGCAATATCGGTGATGCACCCATGATGAATACCGCCATTTTGAAATCTGCTGATACTCACCCGCTTACGTGGCGCCTTGACTATCTCGGCAGTCAGCCATTGGATTTAAAAACCTACGAATCATTGGAAGGCTTTGCCGCCTTGCGCAAGGCCATCGAGGAAATGAGTCCAACAGCTGTGCAGTCACTGGTGAAGGATGCCAATTTGCGCGGGCGCGGCGGAGCGGGTTTCCCCGCTGGTGTGAAATGGTCCTTGGTCCCGATGGGAGAAGACGCGCCCAAACAGAAATATTTGATTTGCAATGCCGATGAGATGGAACCCGGCACCTTCAAAGATCGCCTGTTGATGGAACAGTTACCCCATCAACTGATTGAATCTATGATATTGGTCGGCTATGCCTTGCAGGTCTCGAGAGCGTATATTTTCCTGCGCGGCGAGTACGTGGTGGCAGCGGAGCGCTTAAATCGTGCTATTGCAGAAGCGAAAGCGGCGGGGTATCTCAGTGACAATATTCTCGGTTCCGGCTGGGGCATGGAATTGCATGTACATACCGGGGCCGGTCGCTACATATGCGGTGAGGAAACTGCTCTGATTAACTCGCTCGAAGGGCGACGTGCGAACCCACGAGCCAAGCCCCCCTTCCCGCAAATTGCGGGCCTGTGGGGTAAGCCTACCGTCGTTAATAATGTCGAGACACTCGCTAATGTTCCCGCCATCGTGGTGCGTGGTGCTGACTGGTTTAAGGGTTTGTCACGCGGTAAAAGCGCAGATAGCGGCACTAAATTGTACGGTGTGTCGGGTCGCGTCAAACGCACTGGCGTGTGGGAGTTACCTATTGGTACAACCTGCCGTGAATTGTTATACGAATATGCCGGCGGCATGCAGGACGGCCTGGAGTTGATGTGCTGGTTGCCGGGGGGCGCGTCAACCGACTTCCTGCTGCCGCAACATCTTGATTTGGCCATGGATTTTGACACCATAGGAAAAGCAGGCAGCCGCATGGGCACTGGACTGGTGATGGCGGTCGACAGTAAGCAGAATATTGTCTCGGTGGTGCGCAATCTGGAGCAATTTTTTTCGCGGGAATCCTGCGGCTGGTGCACGCCCTGCCGCGACGGGTTGCCCTGGTCGGTAAAATTGTTACAGGCTATTGAACGAGGCGAAGGGCAAGAAGGTGATATTGAGGTTTTGGAAGAAATGACACACTTCCTCGGGCCCGGAAAAACCTTTTGCGCCCATGCCCCCGGTGCCATGGAACCACTTCAAAGCGCCTTGAAATTTTTCCGCGGCGAGTTTGAACGCGGTATTTTAAAAACAGAAATTCAGCATGAGGAAGGCCAGCAGGCGCATTAACGATGGCAACCATTTACGTAGATAACAAACCTTTTGAAGTGGACGGCGCAGATAATTTGCTGCGCGCCTGTTTATCACTGGGAATGGATGTTCCATATTTTTGCTGGCACCCGGCATTGGGGTCTGTGGGCGCCTGCCGCGCCTGTGCCGTCAAGCAGTACGCCAACGCCGATGATAAACGCGGGCGTCTGGTGATGTCCTGTATGACACAGTCCACCGATAACACCTATATCTCGATCGATGACGCCGAGGCAAAGGCCTTCCGCAAATCCGTGCTGGAATGGCTTATGACCAACCATCCACACGACTGCCCTGTGTGTGAAGAAGGTGGCCACTGCCATTTGCAGGACATGACCGTGATGACAGGCCA
>JANPDE010000080.1:0-5113 GCA_031431315.1 Haliea sp. | reverse complement strand
GGTCGTATTGATGGGTTCTGCCTCCGGCAGACAGACACCCAGCAGTCGTTCGATTTCGTCCTCACCCCGACCCAGGGTGTCACCCACGGAGCCCTCACGGGGAGCCCCGGCCTCGATCCACAGTCGAATGGCTTCCAGTTGTCCGGGTGAAATGGGTGCCCCGGCGCTAGGCATGGGAGCACCGCCGATCGCGTAGCTTCCCGGAAACGTTTTTGCTGACAGCTTGTGGTACAGATAGCTGCGCGAGGGATTGCCCGGCTCCACCAGTGGCAGTGTTGAGCCCTTGGATAGAACGGTCACCAGGTTGTCGTAGGCGTTTAGTGGTGTCAGGTCCAGATCGCCCTGTTTGGCGTTACCGTGGCAGAGCGAGTTAGCGCAGCCGGCCTGCTCGAATACAACGGTTTGAATCGCTTCAAAGGTGCTGTCAAAGGTCGGACAGTAAGTGAGTTCTTCATCGCTGGAAACTAAAGCCTCCAGAGAGTGAATCTCCCAGGTGTTGTTGCCGTGGTTGTGCAAATGCACTTCGATAGAGTCCCCGCGACGTACCGCAAATGGCAATACCAGACCCTGTTTAATAATATTTCGGTCGCCAGGGATAGCGATAGTGGTTTCCCAAACCGGGGTGCCTGCTATGGACACCGCAATATGGGCCGTAGCGGGTGCATTAAAGGTTAGCGCACTGTGACTCAGTGCCAATTCAAGCTCAGTGCCGGCGCCCAGATCAAGCAGGCTCTGTTGACTGATAGACAGGTAATTACAGAATTCGGTACGCACTTCCAATATGTCTTCTTCAACCATCCAGCCCGTGTCCTGCTCACAATTCACTTCCGCCGGGCGATGATCCGGAAACGCATCGCGATTCTTGGGCTGCACATCCCAGGCAACAGGTTCCACCAGCGGTATACGCAGAATCTCGGTGACATACTGGTAGGGCTGGTTGGTCAGCCAGGCGGTGAGCTTGGCGTGTTCGCTGCGCGTAAGTTGCTGTGCGTCAGCCGGTGGCATGGTGTGCGATTCGAGCACAAATTGCATGGCCGACTTGAATGAATTAACGCGGTCGATGCCTTCCAGGGAAAAGGGCGCTACCGGATTGCCGCCACTGTTGTGACAGCCCAGGCACTTGGCCTGCATGATTGGTTCGATGTCTTGTTCGAAGGACATCATCGGTCCCGACGTTCCGTCCTGGGGGATGACCTCGCCTGGGCCCACTGCGGAGTTTGAAGAACCACCACCACCGCCACACGCGCTGACAAAAGGGATAACGATAATGAGTGATATACGGATAAAAGCGGCGGACAGAACATTCATGGGGCACCTGTGGTGTTGCTGTGGTCTTATTGTGTACTGGCCCTCAAACCGGCTAAACAGCTGCTATTCAAGAGTGGAAAACCAACAGTTTTTACCAGTCTATATCGAAAGTGGGTGCTGTCAACATAAGAGTCCTTTCTAAAAAAGAGGATTTTGGTCGCTCACCTGTTCCTTAAAAAGCCCGAGCCGGAGTATCGATTACCCTCCCCAAATCACCTGGGCAGCACGCGCCACCAGGGCGATCAACACCAGTGAGGAGAGAAAGAACAGCACAAAACGCACCTCGATCTTGTTCCACAGGGTTTGCTGCAGGGTGTGCAAAAGCCTCAGACCAACGTAGCACCAGGCCAGGCTGACGTTCAGTCCATCGCCTGCTCCCAGCAGCGCCAATGTCAGCGCCACCGCATAGAACATCGTGGGCTGCTCCAGCAGGTGATTGTAGTTGTCCGCTTTCCAGCGCACGCGCGGTGGTAACTCCGACATCTGCTGCCCGTTGGGAAGATTGGGGTCCAGCTTCATTCGGGCTTTACTGATCGCTGGAATGCGGGTGATATACATCCAGGCCCAGACCACACAGGTTAGTAACAGCAGCGCGGTAACGGGGGCCAGGATTTCGGTGGTTGCAGGCATGGTCCTCTCCTTATTTATTGCCGATGGTGATAACTTACCACAGTCAGTAGTCATACCGTCCAGAGGTGAAAAGAATGGCTTGGGAAAACCCGCTTACCGCACACTGCTCCGGATTCCGGACGATGCAGGACAAGCTGTCCTACACCATCCCCGCGCGGGAGATTCGCGGAAAAATTCCACAGCAGCTTAAAGGCATATTCTTTCGCATCGGTCCGGCCCGCAACGAGTTGGCAGGTAAACCCTTCGGTCACTGGTTTGATGGCGACGGCGGAGTGAGCAGCTTTCGCATTGAGGATGGACAGGTACACTACCGCTGCAGTTTTGTAAAAACGCCCAAGTATCTAGACGAGACTGCGGCCCAACAAGTGGTGTACCGCAGTTTTGGGCACAATGCCCCCGGTGGTTTTTTCAAGAATCTGCATATGCCCGCTAACTGCGCGAATACCAGCATTGTTTACCACGGGGGAAAACTGCTGAGCCTGTTTGAGGGTGGCCGCCCGTGGCGATTGGATCTGGACACATTGGAGACCCAAGGAGAGGAAGGATTTGACGGCGTCTTAAAAACGCGTGACACCTACAGCGCGCACGGCAAAGTCCATCCGCGCACCGGCGACTACATTAACTTTGGCATGGCTGTGGGCATCAAGGGCCCGCAGATGAACCTGTTTCGCGTATCCCCCGATGGGCGCATGGTGCAGCGCGGCGCCGTCAAAGTGGATCGCATGGCTTTCTGTCATGACAATGCAATGACCGAGAACTATCTGGTGATTATGCTGATGCCGGTGTCTTTCAAAAGTCCGCTCAAAGTCATCATGGCGCGCGAGACTATCGCGCAGAATATGGATTACCAGCCAGAACTCGGGATGAAAGTGTATGTGGTGTCTCTGGATGATTTCAGCCTCGTGCACACGTTCGAGGTCGACCCATTTACCTTCGCGCACTGTTCCAATTGCTGGGAAAGAAATGGCGAGTTGTTCGTCGATGTGGTGGAACTGAATGCTGAGCAGGGCGAACAGGGCAACGCACAATACCGCGACATCTTCCACCAGCCCTTCCCTGCTACTGGTAGGATGCAGCGCTATCGCTTCAATATGATGAAAGGTACAGTGCAGGCCGAAGACTTGCCCAACAAGCTGCCCTGTGAATTTCCGCAATGGGACTGGCGCAGGACAGGAAGCCAGTCTCGTTTCATCTATACAGCGGGCATTTGCCAGAATGAGACGCCCGGTTTTTATAATGCCCTGCAGCGCATCGATCTTGTCACTGGCGATATCAAAATGTTTGATGCCGGCAGGGCTCGCTACGTGTCGGAGGCCATTTTTGTACCCCTTACGCCAGACGCACCGGAGTCCGAGGGCTATCTGCTCACAGCGGTGTATGACGCTAATACCGAATTGTCAGAGCTGCTTATCCTCGACGCTGCAAGCCTATCAGAGCCGATTGCCACGGTGCCGCTCAAGAATCACATTCCCCACGGCTTTCACGGCGGCTGGACCAGTCTTTAATGCGGGGCTGATGACCGCTATCATCAAAAGCAGTCGTTAGCTGGCAGGCATTCCGAAGGTATTTTTTGTCCCAAAGCACTCGAAGCGGACTAAATGAAGCGAAGACTGTGTGCGTGAAAAAGTCGACATTGCGCTACGAGCGGTCGGTGGCGAATGAACTGGGTACCCGATCTCCAGGGCAATCAGATAGGCATTTAGTCGTGCCAATCCTTCGTATCCGCCTTGACCGACAAAAAAAGGCGACCCCTGCGGGCCGCCTGTTGTATTAGTTTTTCCTGGTATTACCTAGACACGTTAATGTTTAGCCACTTGGCCCCTTGCTGGCTGCCGCAGCTTGCTGCATCTTCTGCGCCATTTCGGCCTTCACAGCTTCGAGGTTAAAACTCGCGCCTTGCTGCATCGGTGGGTAGTCGATAAAAGTCTGGAGTACTTTAGCCATGGTTTGCTGGACGAACACAAAGCGCCAGAATTGAAACTTGAACCAGTCAAAGTACTGCTGGCCACCTTCCTTCGTACCATTATTGGGCCAGCCCGCGCGCTCGAAGGGGTCAAGACGCAGGTTGGTGATATACGGTACGTCCACCGTGTTCTTGACGCCCAGCCAGCCCTGGGGCTGGTCGATGAAGCGGAACTTGTAATCGTCGATGCGTATGGCGCCGACAGTGCTTTCACCCAGATAGAATATCTCGTGACGGTTGGACGGTCCCTTGCCCGTGATCATGGCCGTCTGGTCGTAGCCATCCAGATGGTTCTTGTAGGTCCGATCACCGATTTTCACGCCCTTGAGCAAATCAGCCGTGATAGTCGTATTGCCCGCCGCCGCAAGAAACGTCGGGAACCAGTCGAGGCCGGACATGAGGCCATTCTGGACAGTGTCTGCCGGCACCTTGCCCGGCCAGCGCAGGATCGCGGGTACTCGGAACCCGCCTTCCATGACAGTCCCCTTGCTTTGAGCGAAAGGGGTCATCCCGCCATCAGGCCAGGTGAAGAGCTCCGTCCCGTTGTCGGTGGTGAACACCACAATGGTGTTGTTTTCCTCGCCCATGTCTTTTAATTTCTTCAACACTAGGCCGATGTCGTCATCGAGTTGGGCCATGCCTGCTTCTTGTTCGGACCAGCCATTCTCCGCGTTACGCATGGCTTCATACTTTGGAGAGAGGTGGGTGACGATATGCATGCGAGTCGGGTTCAGCCAGACGAAGAACGGCTTACCGTCTTTCTTGGCCTTGTCCATGAAACTGATAGCGAAGTCACGTATCTCGTCGTCTACCGTCTCCATCCTTTTCGGATAGAGCGTACCGGCATCCTCGATCTTCTGCTTGCCAACTTTGCCCCAGCGCGGCATTACAGTCGCGTCGTCTGTGTCCGTGGCCCAGGAGTGCACCATGTTGCGCGGGCCAACAACGTTCAGAAGTTTTTGCGGATAGTTCGGATGCGCCGGGTCTTCCATCGCATCAAGGTGGTACAGATAGCCAAAGAATTCGTCAAAGCCGTGAACAGTTGGCAGGAATTGGTTCTGGTCTCCAAGGTGGTTTTTGCCGAACTGACCGGTAGCATAACCCTCGGCCTTGAGCGCGGTGGCAATGGTCACAGCCTCTGCCGGCAGGCCGGTCGAAGCACCCGCCTGGCCAACGGTGGTCATGCCAGTGCGGATTGGCAGTTCGCCGGTG
>JANPDE010000079.1:0-2177 GCA_031431315.1 Haliea sp. | reverse complement strand
GTGGGCGGCAAATACAGTACCGGTACCGAGGGACTTGGTCAGCACCAGTTGGTCACCCGGCATCGCTCCAACCTTGCACAACAGTTTGCCGTCGCGCGCCATGGGCACACCGTTTACCGCAAAGCCCAGACTCAGTTCTGTACCTTGCATACTGTGTCCGCCGTTCAACTGACAATCGACCGCGACGAATTCGTGCAGGGCGCCCGCCAGCAGTTGTTCCAGTTCGCGCTGTAGCAGCGCGCTACTGGCATAGGGCAGGGTCACTGCGGCCAGCGCGGACACCGGCCTGGCACCGCGGGCATAGAGATCACTGAGCGCATGATTGGCGGCGATGCGCCCCATCTGCCACGGGTCGGATACCATCTGGCGCAACACGTCGAGGCTCTGCACCAGCGTAACGCCGGTCGGCGCCGGTACCACTACCGCATCATCGCCAGCGCCAGCGCAGTGCTGCGGAAAATCTTTGCCTAGTTGCGCCAGCGCGCTAGCTAAGGCATCGGCACCCACCTTGGCACCACAACCGCCGCAGACGGCTTGCGGTACAACGCTGTCCAATTCCGGCAACTTTTCCCCAGCAGGCAGAGGCATGCCTGCGGGCAAATCTTCAAAACGCGCCATGAATGCGCGATCGATCCTATCCTTCCAGCGCCAGACCCAGCGACCGCTGGCGCTGAAGTGTCCTTTATCCGCCGTCGCCTGTTGGTCGCCAAGCGCAATCAACGAGAGGAAGCGCTGCTGCGGTCGATGCTGTTGCAGCGCCTTACCCAGCAGCACAGCACGCAGGTTATGCGCCAGCACTGGCCCCTGACGCACGGCGTACACGCCAGCCTTGGGCCGCGGGTGATTGACCTGGGTGGCAATATCGCCAGCGCCGAAAACGCGATCATCGTGCAGCGCCTGTAGCGTATCGCGCACCGCGAGGAACCCGTCTCGATCCGTCGCCAGGCCACTGGCGGTAACCCACGGAGCTGCCGCCGCGCCAGTACACCAGAACAGTTCGTCATACGCTGCGCGCGTGCCATCACCCAGCACCATAGAGGCCGCCTCCACTGCTGTGACCCGGGCGTTACACTGCACGCGAATATTTTGTCGCTGCAATGCTGCCAGCACCGTACGGCGGGCGCGGGCGTTGTAGGTCTGCAAAATCTTCGCGGCAGCGCACCATACATCAATGTCTACCCGCTGACCTTGTAGGCGATGTGACATGGCCAGGGCTAACTCCACGCTGCCTGCGCCGCCGCCCACTACCGCGATGCGATAAGTCTCTGTGCTGTGGCGTGCCATGACGCGCGCGTGCAACTCCTGCCAACGCTGCCACAATCCGGCTACCGGTTTTACCGGCGTGGCATACGTTCTCGCTCCAGGCACAGAGTCCAGTTCCGGCTGCGAACCGATGTCGATACTGACCAGATCATAGCCCAGCGCGGGGCGACCCCGCAGTGACAGGCGCCGCGTGAGCGGATCAAGCGCGGTGACCTCAGCGCTAATAAACCGCACCGCCGCCCACTGGCACAAACGCGCCAGATCAATATTTGCTTGCTCGAAACTGTAGTGCCCGGCGATCAGGCCGGGGAGCATGCCGGAATACGGTGTGTGGCTGGCCGGCGACACCAGCGTGATCCGCAGGCCCGCGATGGGCTGCATGGCCAGCATGCGCAGCGCCAGTACATGGCTGTGACCACCGCCCACCAGCACCAGGTCACAACGCAACTCAGTGGCGGCCTGCACCCTAGAGGCCTTGCTGTGCCCAGGCGACAACGGCCTGACGGTCACCACTAAACATCTGCGCACCAGCGCGTTTGGACAACTGGTATTGGTACATCGGGTCGTAATAGTTTTCCAGCAGCAGTGCGATCCAGTGTCGATGCCCGCACAGATCCCCATCCTGCCACTGACGCGCAAAGGCATCTGCCATTGATGCACTGACCTGCTGGTGTTGCAGCCCGCCGAGGCGCTTGCGAATCCGCGCCAGATCACCCTGCAATTTTTCGCTGTGTAGACGCGCGCCATCCTCTGCGTACAGTTCCAGATAGCGGCGGCCCAGGTCTACCACGTAGTCTTCGATGACAATATCTATGCGGTCTCCCAGATTCTGCTCTACTACCAACATGGGCGCGACTATCATTTTCTCGCGCAGAACTTCAGGCAGGGCGAGACTGCCGATAAGCCGACCCTCG
>JANPDE010000078.1:0-15398 GCA_031431315.1 Haliea sp. | reverse complement strand
TGGGGACGAAATCTCAGAAAGTCTGTACCAAACTGGTCAGAAGCGATCGTGGCGTCCCTCCCACCCCGGCGCCTTGATCATCCTGATACAAGACGCCTGTAACATACAAGCGTTCAGGCCTTATCCCCGGAGGGACGGTTCGTTCGTGCGTGCCACTACCCATAGGCAGGTCATAACACCGTCCGAACTCCCTCAAACAGCCGCTACTGCGCGCAGGCGTCGCAAACCCTCCTCACTGGCCTCGAAATTGCCATGCTCCGTCACCAGGGCACTGACCAGTGCCGCCGGAGTAACATCGAAAGCCGGATTTAACGCACGACTGTGCGCGCCAGCCAGTTTCACCTCACGAAAATCTCCCGCAGCGTCCAGCCCCGCGATACTCAACACTTCCGACTCGTCGCGCTCCTCGATAGGAATTAGTTGGCCGCCCTGGCAGGACCAGTCAATCGTTGATTCCGGAAGTGCCACATAGAACGGGATGGCGTTAGCGCTGGCGGCCAGCGCCTTGAGATATGTCCCTACCTTATTGCAGACATCGCCATTGGCAGCGGTGCGATCACTGCCCACAATCACGCAATCCACCCGGCCCTGGCGCATCAACTGGCCACAACTGTTGTCCGTGACGATGGTGCAGGGGACTCCCGCTCGCTGCAATTCCCAGGCGGTGAGGTTGGTACCCTGGTTGCGCGGTCGGGTCTCCGATACCCAGACATGCACTGGAATACCGCTGGCGTGCGCCTTATAAATCGGCGCCAGCGCCGTGCCCCACTGGATGGTGGCCAGCCACCCGGCGTTACAGTGCGTCATAATATTCAGGCTTGATGTCACTTTTAGCGAACGCAGCAACTGCAGTCCGTTGGTGCCGATGCGTTCACAATTGGCGATATCCTCCTCCCGCAAGGACTGCGCTTTCACCAATGCCGCAACGGCGCGCGCGGCCGGCTCCAGATGCTGTACCGCAGCGCCAACCTGCTCCAGAGCCCAGCGCAAATTCACCGCGGTGGGACGGGTAGCCAGCAGCGCCGAGCTGGCACGCGCCAGATTTTCCGTGGAGGCGTCTTCAGACAGGGCATGCGCCAAACCAAACGCTGCTGTAATGCCAATCAGCGGCGCACCGCGCACCTGCATGGTACTGATGGCATGACAGAACGCCGACAGGGTGTCCAGGTGGCACCAGCGCAGGGCGTGGGGCAGGAGTGTCTGGTCAATAATCTCGACCTGCTCACTCACCGGGTCCCAGCGCAGGCTACACAATTCATCAGTACCGAACATTTCTCTTCCTCAGGCCCGTACGCCGGCACCGTAAGTTGTTTCGCGCGGCCACATCCGGCGAAGCCTGAATTTTTCTAATGCGACGAGTATCGCAGCAGAGTAAAGGGCTGTTCAAGGTCTTTGGACGAGTTCCACTCCCGGAATTGTTTCGTCGCAGATTGCGGGCAGCGCAATACCATTTATGCCGGGATTCAGACGGCTCACCGATTCATTGCTACAATGACCGCTGCGTTGACGGCTTAACCCGAGGTTTCCCCAGTGCCGCTACCAGGCCAAATTATCCATTTCACCGACGACTGGCAGAGCGAGCTGCGTAATGTCATCACCTCCCGGAGTGAATTGCTGGAAATTCTTGGCCTGAGTACAGGCGATGTAGGTTGCTCCAGCGGCGCCTGCGAGGATTTTCCGCTCAAAGTGCCACGCAGTTTTGTGCAAAGAATGCGACCCGGCGACCCGCGCGATCCGCTACTGCTGCAGGTGCTGTCTACCTCACAGGAATTGACTGACACCCCCGGATACCTGCGCGACCCCGTGGGCGAGAGCGGCGCTGCCATCCCCCGGCGCGGCATTATCCACAAATACCATGGCCGGGTGTTGCTGATTGTCAGTGGCGGGTGCGCAGTGAACTGCCGTTACTGTTTCCGGCGCCACTTTCCCTACAACGAAAACCAGAACAGCCGCCGACAGTGGCGTGAAGCACTGCAGTATATACGCGCCGACAACAGCATAGCGGAAGTCATCCTCAGCGGCGGCGACCCGCTGGTTGCGACCGATGAGCAACTGCAAGAGTTAGTCGCACAGATCGGCAGCATCGCGCATGTGCGGCGCCTGCGTATCCACACTCGACTGCCAGTGGTCATTCCAGCACGGGTTACCGACGCACTGCTGGATGCGATTACGCACACCAACCTGCGGACCATCATGGTCATCCACTGCAACCACGCCCGCGAAATAGACGAATCCGTTGCGCAGACCCTGACGGCCTTGCGTCGCCGTGACATCACTCTCCTGAATCAGGCCGTGCTGCTGGCGGATATCAATGATAATGTTGAAACGCAGGTTGCGCTGTGTCAGCGTCTGTTTGCTGCCGGTACGTTACCCTACTATCTGCACCTGTTGGACAAGGTCCAGGGCGCCGCGCACTTTGACGTAGCGGAGAGCAAGGCGCAAAAGCTGATGGCAGAGCTTTCCGCGCGACTGCCCGGTTACCTGGTGCCTAAACTGGTAAGAGAGATTGCCGGCGCGCCCGCCAAAATCAGCGCGCTGGCGCAGGACCGTTCGACGCCGTTATAACATCGCGCGGCGGCAGGCCGTGTACCAAGGTGAGGAAATTGATGTACTCCGGGCCGTTGATCACTACAGAAATTCATCCTATCATGTGGCATGGCTCCCTACAGCGACGAGGAACACGCTTTCACCTTTAGGCATGCTACTTCTGAGGCGCAAGACGACCACTGGGCGCACAGGGGCCAACACCAAGGCAAGTAATGAAAATTTCCATTTGTATCCCTGTCTATAACAGCGAAGCAACTATCTTTCGACTGGTTTCCTCGGTGGAGCAAGCACTTTCGGGTCATGACCTGGAGTTTGTGCTGGTAAACGACGGCAGCAAGGATAACAGTGAAAGCATCTGCGAAGATTTGGCCAGGACAAAACAAAATGTCCTGCTCATCTCCCTGCGCCGCAACTTTGGGGAACATAATGCAGTATTGTGCGCGCTGAACCACATAAACGGTGATTGTGCGGTGATCATTGATGATGATTTTCAGAATCCCCCAGAGGAGATTATTCATCTTGTCACGGAATTGGAGTTGGGATTCGATGTCGTTTACGCTCGATATCCCCAGAAAAAGCATGCCCCATGGCGCAACTTCGGGAGTCGCTTCAACAACATCACCGCCACTTGGCTATTGAACAAGCCAAGGGAGCTCTATCTCAGCAGTTTCAAGGCGATTCGCCGCGAAGTGGTGAATGAAATCATCAAATATGAGGGGCCATACCCTTATATCGATGGTTTGATCCTGAGGGTAACAGATAACATCAGCACCGTACTGGTGCAGCACAACGACAGGGAACAGGGAAAATCCAATTACACCCTGAGGAAACTTATTTCCCTGTGGCTAAACATGTTCATCAACTTTTCTATTAAGCCCCTGCGCGTCTTTACCATAGCAGGAGTCATTATCTCCTGTTTCAGTTTAGTGATGATGGCCTATTTCATTGTCGACCACATTTTGAATTCGACTGACGTGGCCGGGTGGGCATCGATCATGGTTGCAATCACCTTTTTTTCCGGCATACAACTCGTTTTTCTTGGCCTGATCAGCGAGTACCTGGGTAAGCATTACATGACCAGCACCAAAATACCTCAGTGGACTATTAAAAAGCGCGTTCCCTGATGGGTTGTATCGAAAAACCAATTTTACTCTACCTCGTTGGCGCCAGGACCAAGATGTCCTGCGCTGGCCTGCCACGTGCGGGAGTGAGTGAAGCGGGAAATGCCCAGCTGTAGAGTCACCGTCACGATGTGATCGACGTTGTCGGCGCGCGACAAATCTCGCGGTGTGGTTTTCAGCGTGAGCACCGCTTCGCCATTCGGGTCGGTCGCCAGCGACAACGTTTCGATGCCATCAATGAACCCTGGTTCGACAGTGAACACCCGTGCGTCATTCGTGGGGCGCAGCGTATCTGGCGGAAGCTGTAGGGCCAAAATCTCCTCGCTGTCATTGATGCGCAGAGTGATTACATCGGCGCGGACGTCAAATCGCTCCGGTAACCGCCCGAGGTGGACCTCGATGTTGAGTACGTCGCTCGCAGTACCTGATCCGAAGTCGATGCCACCAGTGACGCGCACCACCGCTTCGGGGCGGTACCAAATCGGTGAAGTCCATGCGCGCTCCTGGATCACGGGCTCTACGGTCGGATCGTCGGCGCTGCTCAGACAGCAGTTGGCAAACGCTCCTCCAACTCGTTGCGCCTGGGCTGCGCAATCTGCGGCAAAGGGGTCGACCCCGGCCCCCTTGCAGACCCGCGTGCTCCAGCGACAGGTCGGATTCTCCAGCAGGCGCACGTAGTAGAACGCGCGCTGCGAGCGATCGAACTCTGGATCCTCCCAGACGGCGCACAGCTCGCGCGCACCGCTCCCGACCGTGTCACAGGTATTGGGATCGACGCCCGCGCCATTATGCGCATCGCCGGCCACGTCGAACACGCGTTCCTGGGTAGCTCCGCTTCCATCGATCCAGCCTTTGACAATTTGCACGCGTTGCAGGTCGGTACCCGGGATGGCGCTAGTTCCAGGGTCCTTTGCTGCCAGTACGGCAAAGCGAGGGCTCGCATCGCCACGCACCGGACCTATCTCGCCCCCCATCGGCGTGCCACCGCGATAACCGGCCTCTACGATATCGGGTTGATCGCAGGCTAGGCCGTCCAGTGAACCTGCGAAAAAGCGCACGACAGGGCGAATACCCGTCGTGGCGTACGTCTCGCGGCGCGCGAGCGCGGCAAAGATGGCGTCGCGCGAATTCTCCTCGGCCCAGACCACAGCGAGTCCGCCAGGGTTGTTGCGCACGTCGTCGGCTATCTGTCGCGGGGCAGAGGAATCACCGTTGCCCTGCCCCCCCTCCCAGGCGACCTCTTCGACATTGCCCGCCGTCGCATTGTGTGTGTCGGTACTGCCAACAAAGCCCATTTGGAACGGGTTGACCCCCAGCGACTCTTCCAGCAGTACGCCATCCTTCAAGGTGTTGCGAACCATGTTGCGTGAAGGGTACTGATCCACCGGCAGAGGTAGCGCGTCAGGGCCCTCATGCGCGTTACGCAGTTGCTCGAAGGCACACAGTTCGTCCTCCGTCTGCAGGCCAAGCGCTGCCAGCCGATCAAAACGGCATTCCGAGTTCCCCTTCATCTGGTGGATTTCAACTAAAGGCTCGCGGTCCTGACGACGCTGAGCTTCGGTTGCATCGCTAGGGTCCAGCCACTGCCCACCCTCGCTCAAGTTCGAGTTGTGGGGAATGATCATGGCATCGCAGTCGGTGCCGGCGTTCAGGCAGTCGCGCTCCACCGCGGTCCAGAGGCCCTGTGGCACACCGCCCGCCGCGGTCTCAAGGTGACTTGAGGCGAAGGCGGGAACATGGTGATTGCGGAAGATGACGTTGCGATGAAGATGCCGTCCGAGCGGGCTCGCGGTATTTTCGTATCCGATGAACGTCGTGAAGCCGCAGTCTTCGCTGCGGTCATAAGCAGCTTCGGCTTCGTCTTGCATCTCTTTCCAGACCGAGATCGCCCCCGCGTCACAGTCTATACCCGGCATAAAGCAAAACTGGTGGGAGGGCGGCGGGTTGTCGATCCCCGCAGGATACAGCCATGCGACTGTTACGGTGAAACGGCCATTGGGATCGTCCGCCCGGCGCAGCGATTCACACATGTCGTCATTGTAGAGCGGCGAGTCGGGTGTGTCGCAGAGGCGGACTTCACCAAAGAATTCGGCGTGGTCGGTGACGGCGGCGAAATCGAGCGACCGATCGAGACGCACCTGGCGAGTTTGCTGTTCCGCGTCGTCCGAGACCGTGATGCTCTCGCCTTGCGCAAAGCGATAGGCATCGTGCGGCTCGCCACGCGTACCGAAGATGTAGGCGTCGGCGGAAAACCGGGTGTGCACATGCAAATCGCCGAAGTAGGGATTGCGCAGGCGATTGGCGTTGGTGCACGAGGTACGCTCCTCGGTGCGCTGCCATGGGCCCACTGTCTGCGCGGTCGGCTCGTTTACTGGCAGCGTTAACTCCAGCTGTGAATCGTTGTCACAGCCCGCGAGCAGCAAGCCCAACAGCAGAAGACATAGAGCGAATCGTCTCATGGCCTGACGTATCTCTTATTTTTATCAGTGTAGTTCAATCCTATTGACGACGTACAGGCTGCAGCTTTACCTCAATGTCCCTCGCCCAGCATTGAAATATGGGCACTGACGATACGCCAGCCTTCGGCAAACCACACCCAGGTCTGGCTCTGCCGCCCCGGGGTGGGTGCGCCGACGCGACTGGCGCGAAACGCCCGAAACGCCTCGATACCGCAGAGATTCTGCCTCCGAAGGCTGTTAGCTTGCCCATACTCCGCCCTCTCAAGTGGTCGATTTGGCGGCATCACCTTTGGCATTACTAAATATACCGCCAAACACACCGCCTTTTTGGCGGTATCTCGCCGGACCTTACCGGACGGCTCAGGAAGCATTGCACATAAAAAAGCCATTATTTACAGGGCTTTAGGGACGATATGGGATGTTGCTGGAGGAGTAATTGGTCGGTGTGAGAGGATTCGAACCTCCGACCCCTTCCTCCCGAAGGAAGTGCGCTACCAGACTGCGCCACACACCGAATTTTGAAGCGCGCTACTATACCAAAGGAGCCTCACGGAACCAATGCCCGTAAGTGACGACGGCGTCAGTATATCCCGGCCCAGCGCGCCAGGAACTGGCTGAAAATACTGAGTAGGGTCACTACCGCTATCAGCATAAGCACCAGCCGCATCGGGCGGAAGGGCTTGCGCTGTACGGAGTTGATGCCCCGGTTCACGAACTCGTCCACCCGCTTCTGGTCTTCGGGGTAGAGGCTGTTTTTATAACTGCGGTCTTGCTGGTCCGGGGTATTGTCTGTCATGGCCTGTCACCGCTCACGAAGTGTCAATTGAGTGCCTAGAGCTGGAAAAGTTCCTCGGGCATGTCCATCAGGCTTTCAGCACCGGCCAGCATCGTGATTTTCAGTGATTCGGTGCGCGGCAGCAACCGCGCGAAGTAGAAGCGCGCGGTCAATACTTTTGCCTTATAAAAATCAGCGTCACCCTCTGCCGCAACGATCTTTTGTTGCGCCAGAATGGCCATGCGTGCCCAGAAATAGGCCAGCGTGACATAGCCGCTGTACATCAGGTAATCCACCGCGCCACCGCCAGCGTTGTCCGCATTGGCCATGGCCGCCTCGCCCAACTTCATGGACAGGTTCAGCCATTCCGCGGAATGCGCCTTCAGGGGTTGCACGAATTCAGCGTATTCCGGGGCGTCGTGCGCCGCGCAGAATTCATCGATGATGGCGGTGAAGCCCAGCAGCAGTTTGCCGCCGCTGCCCAGCACCTTGCGGCCTACCAGATCGAGGGCCTGGATGCCGGTGGTGCCTTCGTACAGCATGGCGATGCGGGCATCGCGCACAATCTGTTCCATACCCCACTCGCGGATGAAACCGTGCCCGCCGAATACCTGCAGGCCCAGGTTGGCGGCCTCGAAGCCGACCTCGGTGACGAAGGCCTTGCCAATGGGTGTCAGCAGCGCCATCAGGTCGTCCGCTGCCTTGGCCTCCTCTTCATTCCCCGCAGCTACTATGTCGCTCAGTTGTGCCAGGTAGTACAGGAATGCCCGGCTGCCTTCCGCGAAGGCCTTCTGTGTCAGCAGCATGCGCCGTACGTCCGGGTGCACGATGATGGGGTCGGCGGGACCGTTGGGGTTTTTGGGGCCAGTCAGGGAGCGCATGGCGAGGCGCTCTTTGGCGTAACTGAGCGCGCCCTGGAAGGACAGCTCCGCGTGAGCGAGGCCCTGCGTCGCGGTGCCGATACGAGCGGTGTTCATAAACGTGAACATGGCATTCAACCCGCGATTGGCCGGGCCGATGAGAAAACCCCTGGCGCCGTCGAAGTTGAGCACGCAGGTGGCGTTGCCGTGAATGCCCATCTTCTCTTCGATCGACGCGCAGTGCACGGCATTGCGTGTCCCGATGCTGCCATCGTCATTGACGTTGAACTTGGCCACGATGAACAGGGAAATGCCCTTGGTGCCCGCAGGCGCATCCGGCAGGCGCGCGAGCACGATGTGCACAATGTTCGGGGTTAAGTCGTGCTCGCCGGCGCTAATGAATATCTTGGTGCCGGTTATGGCGTAGGAACCATCGGCCTGGGGCTCGGCCTTGGTGCGCAGCAAGCCGAGGTCAGAACCGCACTGGGATTCGGTGAGGCACATCGTGCCAGTCCATTCGCCAGACACGAGTTTGGTGAGATATTTCTGTTTCTGCTCGGCGTCTCCGTGCGCCTCTACCGTGTTGACCGCACCGTGGCTGAGGCCAGGGTACATGACCCAGGACCAGTTGGCCGTGCCCGCCAGTTCATTGTTCATGATCCCGAGCATATTGGGCATACCCTGGCCGCCGTATTCTGTATCGGCGCTCAACGCCGGCCAGCCGTTGTCCACATATTGGCGATAGGCTTCCTTGTATCCCTTGGGCGTAGTGACCCCTTCGGGACTCCAGTGGCAACCCTCCTCGTCGCCACTGCGATTCAGCGGAGCGATCACGTTCTCGGCAAAGCGAGCGCCTTCATCGATGATGGCGTTCATGAGATCTGTGGTGGCTTCTTCATAACCGCGGAGGGTTTGGTACAACTTCTCGGATTCCAGCATTTCGTTGATGACAAAACGGATATCGCGCACCGGCGCTTTATAGGTTGGCATGGTTGCTTCCTCTGGATGATCGTGGCCCGGGGACGATACGGCTAAGCTTCGAATGGGTGGGCCATGTTTTCGCCGAGTACATTCTGCTGAATTGGCACGAGAAGTCAAATACCTTTTTGCGCCCGGTGCCGGTTACCGGCCTGGTTACCGGCTCTACACTCGCCCGTTAGGAAGTGTAGACCTGTTATCGCAAAAGAGGCTGGATATCCAGATAGCGGGCGGCGTCCTGTGCCTGCCACTGGGGCAGAAAGGGCACATCCCCCAGCAGGGGCGCGCCTAGCAGTTGCCGCAGGGTATCCAGGTTTTCCTCGTGCTGGTCCATGCGCTCACCTTGTTGATTCATGCCCGGCTGGATGGCCCCGGGCTGGATGGCCCCGGGCTGTATTGCCCCGGGCAGGTTAGCCACCCAGGCGGCCAGCCGCAGACCGTCGCGGCGAATCGCCTCCGCCGTCAGCAGCGCATGGTTGATGCACCCCAGGCGCATCCCCACCACCAGGATAACCCCCACCTGCAATTGACTGGCGACGTCCGCCAGCGTTTCGCGCAAGTTGATCGGTACGCGCCAGCCGCCCGCGCCTTCGATCAGCACGAAATCCGCTCCGCCGGACATGACGCCACGACATAGACCCACAAGCCTGCTGGCCTGCAGCTGCTTCCCTTCGAGACGCGCGGCAATGTGTGGAGCGACCGCTTCCGACAGCGCTACCGGGTTGACCTGGCTGTAGTCCAACGTTTCGGTCATGGCTGCCATCAGACTCAGGGCGTCATCATTGTGGCCTTGTGCGTCACATCCGGCCGCCACCGGCTTAACGGCGGCGGTGCGCAAGCCCGCTCGAGCCGCAGCGATAAGCAGAGCGCAACTGACCGCTGTCTTGCCGACGCCCGTATCGGTACCCGTCACAAACCAGGTCTTGCTCATCGCTTCTCCAGCACTCCGAAAATCACCTCGTAGGTGGCGGGCAGCACGCCTTCCGCGCGCCGCGCCTCATAGGCTTGCAACATCCTCTGCAGTGCCCGCCGGCCGGTCAGGCCGGCGGGGCGAGCGCGGTTCATGTTATGCGCCCCCAGCGCTTTCAACTCGTCCAGCAGGTCCCTGACCCGCTCATAAGTCAGGTGCAACTCGCGGCTGTTTAGCGTGAGGGCCACTCCGGGGATTGTCGCGGCTGCCGCTTTGAGTGAGGACGCGGGCAGAAAGGTATTCACATGCTGGTGAACGTCCACTCCCCCCCAGGCGCTGCGCAGCTCACACAAGGTCGCGGGTCCCAGCGTAGTGAATACACACATACCACCTGGAGTGAGCACCCGCCCCAGCTCCGCAAACAGGTGTTCGGGACGATAACACCATTGCAGCGCCAGGCTGCTAAATACCAGATCGACGGAGGCCGTGGCCAGTGGCAGGGCCTCGGCATCTGCGACTATCCATGCGGCATTACTCCCTCCATTGCGCCCTTCATTGTTCCCCTCCTCGTTTCCATAGCGATCGCGAGCGTAGTCAACCATGCCCGATGCGATATCCAGGCCGATGTACCTTGCTACTGGATAACGACGTCTCAGCTCGGGACAGAAATAGCCCGTGCCACACCCCAGGTCCAGGACCATTGCGGGAATACCCTGCCACTGGTCGAGACAGGTAAGTAATTGCTTACCAATCTCACGCTGCAGATGTGCTGCCGAATCGTACTCGGTGGCGGCGCGGCTGAAGGAAGCGGCCACTGCCGTTTTTTCCAACTGCAATGTGACGGTCCGCGGCACGCGCAGCGAGCCTGCGGCCACAAGAAATCGGTAAATCTCCCCTGCAAGTTCCACCGCCGCATTCAAGGGTGCCAGGTGGCAGGCGCCGGTCAGCACATGAACCTGTACACGAGCTTTTGCCAGTGTCGAAGCCGCGCTGGTGCCACGCGCGGCGACAGCCTCCGCGACGGCGACTGGCACCAGCGCATCCCGCTCCGCAAATACATGCAGTCGGGGTTGCTGCAGTGCTGCCGACGAGTCGCGCTGGTCGAGAGTGTGCAACCAGTCCAGTCCGGTGATGAGTTCGACAGAGGCGGGCCGCCGCCCCTGGTCGCGCAGCTGCCGCAGCAACTGCCGGGGCCGGTGGGCACCAACCACCTGCAGCGTATCGAAACGCTTGAGTGTCGCAACTGGATCGGCGCATACCCCCGCAAGAAACTCACCAAACTCGTCCGCAGCCATGCCCGGCCAGTCGCCCGTCGCGATGAAGCACGGGTTGCTACAAACGGTCACCACTGCCGACACTCGTTGCGGTTCCCGCACAGCGAGTTCGATGGCCAGTTGTCCGCCAAGCGACCAGCCGACGTAGACCGCCTGCGGCGGGCAGCATTCCAGAATGTTCGTCAGCAACTGCGCCAGTTCCGGAACGTTGTCAGATGCGGCGCCAGGCGCGCAGCCGGGCAAGTCCAGCAGCGTGATATTCGCCCAGGGCCGCAGCAACACCAGCAGCGGTCGCCACACTTCGCGATTACAACCCCAGCCGTGCAGCAGCACCAGTTCCTGCTGCGCCGCCCGTGCTGCGGGCAGGTATTCGTGGTGCAGAGCCACTCAGCCCTCCGGCCAGCAGACGGCCAGCTGCTCCAACAGGTTATCAACTTGCTCGGCGCTGTGCGCCGCGCTTAATGTAATGCGCAGGCGGGACGTTCCGGCCGGTACCGTGGGCGGCCGGATCGCGCCAATCAAAAAGCCGTTTTCCCGCAGTCGCTCGCTCAGCGCCACGGCGCGGGCGGCGTCACCGACCAGCAGTGGCTGTATGGCGCTGTTGGATGCCAGCAAAGGCAGCTCCAGCTGTTCCGCGCCGCGCCGGAAGCGTTGTATCAGTTCGGCCAGGTGCTGCCTGCGCCAGGCTTCCTCCTGCACCAGGGCCAACGCCTCAAGGCTGGCCGCCGCCACGGCCGGCGGCAAAGCGGTGGTGTAGATATAGTTGCGCGACTGCTGGATCAAGCCTTCGATCAGCAGTTCACTTCCGGCGACAAACGCGCCAGCGGTACCCAGCGCTTTACCGAGGGTCGCCATCAGCACCGGTACAGCGGTAATGTCCAGACTCTCGGTACTGCCAACACCCCGTTCGCCGAGCACGCCAAAACCGTGCGCATCATCCACCATCAGCCAGGCATCCTGCGCGGCGCACAGCTGCGCCAGTTCCACCAGCGGCGCGGTATCGCCATCCATGCTGAAGACGCCATCTACCGCAACCAGCTTGGGGCCGTCCGCGGCCTGCAGTTTCGATTCCAGCGCCTGGACATCGTTGTGGGGAAAGCGCTGGAAGCGGGCTCCGCTGTAAAGGCCACCGTCCAGCAGGGAGGCGTGGTTGAGACGATCCTCGAACACGTAATCGCCCTTTTGCAACAGGCTGGTGAGGATGCCGGTATTGGCCATGTATCCGCTGGAAAACAGCAGTGCGCGGGCTCTTCCCGTAAACTCGGCAAGCGCCTCTTCCAGTGCGTGATGGGGTGCGCTGTGACCGCAGACCAGGTGAGAGGCGCCACTGCCGACACCGTACTGGGCCGCAGCACTGCGAAATCTCTCGACAACGCGGGGATGAGCGGCCAGACCGAGGTAGTCGTTGCTGCAAAAACTGAGGTACTGCCGCCCGCCCATTTGCACCAGCGGACCCTGTGCGGATTCCAAGGTCAGGCGCTGCCGGTACAAGTTCTCCTTACGGCGGTGCGCCAGTGCCGCACTCAGACGCTCGGCGAAGGGTGCCATTATCGCAGCCTAAAGAATCGCGGCTTAAATGATCGCGGCCTGAATAATCGCGACCTAGCTGGCAGCGGCATTATAGAACAGCGGGCTGGGCGTCTGCGGCGGTTGCGCGATCTGCCGCCGCTCTGGCGCAATGCCCAAGCGTTGGAACAGCGCCATGTCAGTATTGGCCTGCGGATTGGACGTGGTGAGCAGTTTTTCCCCGTAGAAAATCGAATTGGCGCCGGCGAAGTACGCCAGGGCGTGCATTTGTTCATTCATCGCTTCACGCCCGGCCGACAGGCGCACATGGGAGGCGGGCATCATGATGCGCGCCACCGCGATGGTGCGGATAAACTCGAAGGGATCCAGATCCTCCTCGTCGGCCAGCGGCGTGCCCTGCACCCGCACCAGCATATTGATCGGTACACTCTCGGGGTGTTGCGGGAGATTGGCCAACTGTTGCAGCAAACCCGCGCGATCGGCCTGCTGCTCACCCATGCCCACGATGCCGCCACTGCACACTTTCATCCCGGCGTTGCGCACGTGGTCCAGGGTCTCCAGCCGATCCTGGTAGGTGCGCGTGGTAATGATATCGCCGTAGAACTCGGGAGACGTGTCCAGGTTGTGGTTGTAGTAATCCAGTCCGGCCTCGGCCAGTTCCTGTGCCTGACCCTCGGTGAGCATGCCCAGCGTCATGCAACTTTCCAGACCCATTGCCCGCACACCCCTGACCATCGCGAGCACCTGCGGCATGTCGCGCTGTTTCGGGGACCGCCAGGCGGCGCCCATACAAAATCGCGTGGCGCCCGAAGCTGCGGCCGCGCTGGCCTGCTGCAATACCTGTTCGACTTCCATCAACTGCTCCACCGCCAGGCCCGTGTCGTACCGGGTGCTTTGGGGACAATAGGCGCAGTCCTCCGGACAAGCGCCGGTTTTGATGGAAAGCAATGTGCTGACCTGCACCTGATTCGGGTCAAAATACCTGCGATGCACCGTCTGCGCTGTAAAGAGCAGGTCGTTGAAGGGCAGTGCGAACAGCGCTTCGACTTCCTGCCGGGTCCAATTGTGGCGAATCTCACTCGGTGTGAGGCCAACCTGTGACGCTTTTGCGACGGGTGAATGCATAACAAGTCCGGAGAATGAACAGTTGCTGGGAGAAGCTTGCATGATACCGACGACAACCCTGCTGTCAACCTGGCGACTATCTGTTGGTTAACAACATTGGCGCCCGCCTGCTGGACGGGATCTTCCCCCACCACTGCGCCCTGTGTGGCCTGCGCAGCCACCGGCACGTACCGCTGTGTACCGAGTGTGAAGGTGAAATGCCAGTCAACGACCACTGTTGTGCGCGCTGCGCCATTCCCCTGCCGCCCTGTGCAGGAGCCGACACCGCTCGGCTCTGTGGCAGTTGCCTGCACACGCCGCCGCCCTTTGACCGCGTTGTTGCGCCCTGGTTGTATGGGGAGTATCTGGCCCACCTGATTCACCAGTGGAAGTTTCGGCGCGACCGGCGCCTGACGGCACTACTGGCCGCCCTCTGGCTACAACGCGCTGAACTGCACATTCCGGTGGATCTGCTGGTCCCGGTACCGCTGCACTGGGGCAGGCGATGGCAGCGTGGTTTCAACCAATCCGAACTGCTGTGCCGGCAACTGCGCGCCACCCGCCCCGAACTGAAGTCTTGCCACATTGCGCACCGACTGGTGCAGCGTCGGCGCTCAACCGCCGCCCAGGCGGGCATGACTGCCCGAGAGCGCGTCGGTAATCTCACGGGTGCCTTTACAGTGTGCGGGCCCTGTGACAACCTGCGCATCGCCATTGTGGACGACGTGCTGACGACCGGTGCGACCGCAGCAGCAGTAGCCGACGTGCTGGCAACCGCAGGCGCGAGCTACATCGAAGTCTGGTGCCTGGCCCGCACGCCCGCTCCAGGCGATTGATTGACTGTTAAGGGAGGCAACAGACCCGGCATGACCTCCCACTCCCAATCCCATCCCTATGACCGGCTCAACCCTGATCTGATTATCGCTGCAGTGGAGTCGGTGGGGTACTTAAGCGACGCCCGTTTACTGGCCTTGAACAGTTACGAGAACCGCGTGTACCAGGTGGGCATCGAGGACAGTGCGCCACTGATCGCAAAGTTCTACCGCCCAGAGCGCTGGAGTGAAGCGCAAATACAGGAGGAGCATCGCTTCAGCCTGGAGCTGCAAGAGGCCGAAATCTCGGTGGTGGCGCCGATTGTGGGTGAGCAGGGCGTTACCCTGCATACCTACGAGGACTTTCGGTTTGCGTTGTTCCCACGTCGCGGCGGCTACCCACCGGAACTGGACAATCTCGACAACCTGCTGGTACTGGGTAGGACCCTTGGCCGCATCCACGGGGTGGGGCGAGCGGCACAATTCAACACGCGGCAGGGCATCTCGGTGCAGCGTATGTTGAACGAGAGTCGGGAGTTTCTGCTCGAGAGTTTCATTCCGCGATCACTACTGCCCGCCTACGAATCACTCACCGCAGATCTTCAGCAGATAGTGGAGGCTGTATACAGAGAGGTGAAGAGAGAAGACTTGATCCGCATCCACGGTGACTGTCACATCGGCAACATTTTATGGCGCGATGATACGGCGCACTTCGTAGACTTCGATGACTGCTGTACGGGGCCAGCGATACAGGATTTTTGGATGTTCCTTAACGGCGAGCGCCCCGATCGCCAGTTGCAACTGTCCGAACTGGTGGAGGGCTATTCTGAATTCTGCGACTTCGACCCGCGCCAGATTCGCTGGATTGAAACCCTGCGCACCCTGCGCCTGATCAACTACGCTGCCTGGCTGGCCCGGCGCTGGGAGGACCCGGCGTTTCCGCGCAGCTTTACGTGGTTCAACACCGAGCGCTATTGGGCGGATCATATTCTCGAACTGCGCGAGCAGATGTCGGCGCTGCAGGAAGAACC
>JANPDE010000077.1:0-4364 GCA_031431315.1 Haliea sp. | reverse complement strand
GGGGCAGGTGCAGTGGCCTGTTCACTGGGCGGCTGCTTTGGCTTTGGCACCTGGACCCAGGACGCCAACTACGAGGCCATGTTCTGGGATTTTACCGACCGGGCGGAGGTGGGCCAGGTCAGCACCAGCGCCTCGGGACAGTCGTATATGCCCGCCGTGATCGTACCGATCCCGATCATCGCGCCTGTGCAGGGTACTGCCTGCGATGGTATCGGCGAGCAGTTACTGGGCTTCCTGTCCAGCAAGTATTAGGAGGTGACTACTACCCGCTTGGCAAACCGCGCACCGGGGACTGGATCAAGGGGCTCCGGTAAATCGCTCTGACAAATCAACACACGATAAAGCAACTATTAAGTTTCTTTTCACTCCAAATGTACTCATAACCTCAAAAAGCAATTTTTGTGTTGCAATGACCTATTAAGAAACTGAAATGTATCTATAATTACATAAAGAAACATATATATTTCTTTATGGATGGGCGTAATGAGCAAAATACACGAACAGTTAAAACAACGGCGCAAGACACTGGGCCTAAAGCAAGAAGACATGATGTTGCGTGTCGGGATGTCACGCCAGCAATATCAACGCATGGAGTCCAGGGGCAACCCGCGTCTGGACACGTTAGCGCTGGTTGCCAAGGGACTAAAGATGGAGGTCATGCTCATCCCGCAGGAAAAACAGCGTGATGTGCAGGATTTTCTGGCCGGCAAAAAGACCATGGGCGGCGGGTTTACAGCGACCGCAGCAGGCTCCGTTATGGAGCCTGCTCTCGAGGACGATCCATGGCGTGATCTACTGGGGGATGCCAATGACTAATGCCACTACCGTCAGCGTTCTGGAGCTCACCCTGCACGGGACGAGTGTCGGCTATCTGGCAGGGTATCGGGATGGGCGCAGTTCCCTAACCTTCGCTCCAGAGTTTGTCGCCAACGAAGCTCGCCCGACTTTGAGCCTGATCACGCATCCCGATTTTCCCAAGGTGGCAGAGATTATGGCCAGGCCCTGGGTCAAACGGCAGAAGCTCCACCCCGTGCTGTCCAACCTGTTGCCCGAGGGCGCATTGCGTGACTTTCTGGCGCAGGCGCTGAAAACCCATAGCGACAATGAATTCGAGCTCTTTACCCATCTCGGGCAGGACTTGCCTGGCGCATTGATTGCCTCTGCCATAGAACCCAACACCATTCCCGACTACGTACTTGATGCAACGGCCATAGCCGGTGCCGTGAAACTCCCCGCTCGGGACAAAAAGAAGCGCTTCTCACTGGCCGGCGTGCAGATGAAGTTTTCCATGCGGGAAAAGGATGGGCGCTACCAAATCGCCGATTCAGGGGCGTTGGGTGACTGGATCATCAAAACACCGTCCACGACACACAAGCATGTGCCCCTCAATGAATTCACCGCGATGCGGCTGGCTGAGCTGGCGGGCATTATCATCCCCGACATCCGCCTGGTCGAGATGAACAAACTGGACCAGCTTCCCGCCATCAATTTGCCCAATGAACACTACGCGTTTGCCATTCGGCGGTTTGATCGCCAGGACGACGAGCGCATCCATATGGAGGATTTCGCCCAGATATTGGTGAAATATCCGCAGGACAAATACCGCTCCGCCAATTACCAGCAAATCGGCAAAATCCTTTATGGGTATGCCGAGGATGGTCTCGGTGATGTGCAGCAATTCGCCCGCCGCCTGTTGATCAATATCCTGCTCGCCAATGGGGACGCACACTTAAAAAACTGGAGCGTGATCTATCCCGACACCGTCACGCCTACACTCTCACCCGCCTATGACATCGTCACCACCCGTGTCTATATGGGGGATGAGCGGGAATTCGCCCTCAATCTTGGTAAGCATAAGGACTGGTACAAGGCCTCGATGGTGCAATTCGAATACTGGGCTGAGAAAGCCGCTATCCCGTGGCGAGCGATCCGACCGCATCTATCGGACACCATGGATAAAGCCCGCAGTCTGTGGCCTGACGCGCTGCAAGACCTACCCATGGATGACGAGCACAAAGCAGGCCTGACAGCTCATTGGCAGAACCTGCACCCCGACTTTCGTTTGGGCTGATGATTGCGGAGCTCGCCGGGCTCAGAGCGCGACCTCGCCCGCCAGGGCATTCGCCTGTAATTGTTCAACGCTTTTGATGCCCGGGATGACCGTGGAGATCTGCGGCTGCCGCAAGCACCAGGCATTTGCCCAGGCCACGGGCTCCATCTGTGCGGGCTTCTGCCGCAGGAGTTCCAGGGCGGCATTGATCTCCCGATCGAGGCCCTTCTGCGGCCTCATCGCGCGCACGTCATTCATGGCGAACTCGTGCCCCGGTAGGTACTTGCCACTCAGGAAGCCGCTGGCCAGCGGGGTGCGGGCAATAACGCCGAGGTCCTGCTTCTGCGCTTCCGGCAGCACAGTCTCCTCGGCCTTGGTCAGCACCGCGTTGTAGGGGACCTGAATGACGCTGATGCCGAATACACTGGAGCGCGGAAGCTGAAACTGCGCATTCGGCAGCGGGACGGAATTTCCCAAATAGCGGACCTTGCCTGCTTCCACCTGTTTGCCCAGCATCGTCCACAGTGCGTCATTGTCGAACCACTCATTCGCCGCGGAATGGAGCTGGTAGACATCGATATAGTCCGTGCGCAGGGCGCGCAGCGATTCCTCCAGTTGCAGCAGCACCTGCGCTGGCGAGTAATTTTCATCCTTCAGGCTGTTATTAGGATTGTGGCCGAACTTGGTCGCGATGATCCATTCATGGCGCCGTCCGGCGAGGCTATTGCCGATCAGCCGCTCCGATAAATGCTGGTGGCCGTAGCATTCCGCCGTATCGAGAAAATTGATACCCGATGCCCGCGCCGCGGACAGTATGTCGTCGACCTCCCGCTGTTCGAACTGCTTGCCCCAAACACCCGCGAACTGCCAGGTGCCGACGCCCACCACGGAAACCGACAGTTCAGTGCTTCCCAGTCTTCTGTACTGCATCGCGCTTCCGCAAACCTCGCTGTTCCGATCTTTTGACACCACAGAGGTTCATCGCCCCCCAATATCTGCAGTATGCTATGACAGACAACGCAGGGGCAACGGGGGTTGCCCAGCGATGGCGTTGGGCACACCGCGCGCTATTCGTTTCCATCCGCTGCCAGTTCCAGTCGGATTGCCCGCAGCTTCTTACGCTGGGCGGCGCTGACCTTCGGATAACTCAACTTCAGATCGGCGAGGGCGTCGAGAATAACCTGGGAGATGATCAGCCGCGCGTCTTTCTTGTCATCGGCGGGAATCACATACCAGGGTGCGGAGCGCGTGCTGGTGGCGCCGAGGCAGGCCTCATAGGCCTTCATGTAATCGTTCCACGCCTCGCGCTGGGCCATGTCGGCGTCACCGAATTTCCAGTTCTTATCCGGATCATCGATGCGCGCGATGAAACGCCGGCATTGTTCCTCGCGCGACAAATGCAGGAAAAACTTGATAATGCGAGTGCCGTTGCGATGCAGGTGGTTTTCAGAGTCGACAATGGAGCGGTAGCGACCTTCCCAGAACTTTTTGTCGTCAAGGACCGATGCCGGCAGGCCCTGCGCCGCAAGGATCTCGGGCCGTACTTTCGCAATCAGCACTTCTTCATAGTACGAGCGATTGAAAATGCCGATGCGACCGCGCTCGGGCAGTGACAAGTGCGTGCGCCAAAGGAAGTCATGGTCGAGTTCCTGCGCACTGGGATGCTTGAAGCTGAACACCTGGCAACCCTGTGGATTGACACCGGACATGACGTGCCGGATGGCGCCATCCTTACCGGCGCCGTCCATCGCCTGAAAAATCAATAGCAGGGAATAACGATCGTGCGCATAGAGCAGCCGCTGCTGTTCACTGAGGCGCTGCGTGCTGGCGACCAATTGCTGTTCGTAGTCCTTATCCGAGCGGTAGAGCGGCGCGATCTGCGTCGGCCACTTCTGGAGTTTGACCCTGGACTTGGACGGTACGCGAAAGTCGCTGACATCAATGGTGTGTTTCATGCTGTGGCTCCTGTCGTGTGTCATGACGCCACAAGGTGCTGGCGTCAAACAAACTCAGTATAGCCTTACTGGCAACACAATTACGCCCTGATCCGTTCGCGGCCAATCAACACCGGGGCCGTCACCACTGTGGGGGAAGGTGCCGGTATCACCGCCGTCGCGCGCGAGAAAACACTGAATAGCTGCAAGCGCAGGCGCAGGTTCGCGCCGACTTGGAATTGTGACACGTCATGATGGAGGTGGGGCAACTCGACCGTGATTTCCATATTGGCATCCATCACGCTTGTGGTGACGCGCACCACAGGGCCGGTGCGTTGGACCTTATTTATCTGTACCACCACCCCTTCCGACTGGTGGCG
>JANPDE010000076.1:0-19761 GCA_031431315.1 Haliea sp. | reverse complement strand
ATTGGGTCCTGGACGGGAGGCATCCACTGGAGCTGGTGAATGATTATGCCGGCCAGTCGGTTCCAGTTTCCCTCCATGCGACGCCTTTGACCTGCCTGGATGGCGCGGCCATTGTGCTGGATACAGACCTGATTGCGGTTAAGCGGACTGCCGGTGAAGCGAGTCTGTTCCGCGGCGTTCCGGTCGCTGGCCTGACGGCCTCTACAATAGATAGCTGGTATCTACGTCTTGTATCAGGCGAGCGACCCGCGTGGGAAAAATTGCGAGCGATTGATTTACTCGATGACGCGCGTGCAATGCCATCAATCAGCTACTGGGAGGCAATTTCCCGCATCCTCTTTATCCGCAAGTTTTCTGATTCAGGTCTGGAGGGAGACGACATCCCCAGCCTCTGCATGGAAACCCTGGCGGGTAATGCTATGACCTCGCGCTGCCTCGTAGAGGGGGTGGAGAACATGCAACTCGAGTTCGGCATCGATACGGATGCTGATGGCGCCCCCAACCAGTACAAGTCGGCGCCCGAGGCCGAGGAACTGCAGCATGCCGTGACCGCGAAAATTTACCTGCTATTACGCAGCATTAACGAGATCTCCGGTCACGAGGACGACAAAACCTACATGTTGGGCCAGAAAATTGTGGCCTCCACACACGACTCCTACCTGCGCCGCGTTATCAGTACAACAGTCGTACTGCGCAATCGCATCGCACCAATCGGGTAAACGTTCCGCCAGATGAAATCTTTCCACCAAATACACCGGATGACTGCTAGCCATGGCGCAGTATTACTGCTCGCCCTCGTGTACCTGCTGATGCTGGCAATTATCGTGACGCTGGTATTGCAGGCGGCCGTCCTGCAATTGCGCATGGCTGGCAACGATCAGTTCCTGGAAGAAGCATTTCATCAGGTGCAGGCCATCGTCACCGAGTTGTCTCTGAACCCGGACAACTTCACGCTCGAGGGAGGAATCGGCTACACCAACTGTCCTGCCGGAATGCGCGGTTTTCAATGTGACGGCAGAGAGCTACAGGTGCCCGCATCGGCTGTGACGACTCCGGGTGTGGAGCTCGATTACCGGATAACCAGGCAGGAGCCCTTGTTGTGGAAAGGATTTTCGCTGCGCGAGTCCCAGGACAGCGCATCCAGCAGCAACCATTTTGATGCGGCGATATATGAAATCGAAGCGCGTATCGACGGCAGTGAGAAGCACTTGGGTAGCGCTCATATTGTTCAAGGTATAGCCGTACGCGTGGGGGCATTGCGTTAGGCAAGGGAGAGGTTTGTTATGTACAGGTGCCTGGCATTGTTTCTGGTTTGCTTGCCGCTATGGATACCCGCAGCGTCAGCTGATGATAGTGAGGCCTTTCTGCCCGCCGGGGCCATGGGCGGAGTATACGTGCATGTTGTGATGGATATGGGGGATAGCGACCTGGACTCTGAGCTGTGCACCTACGGGATTGACTGCGGGCCTCCCTTCATGACTGAAGCCGCTCATCGCCACCTCGGCGAGATGTATGACGCAGGAGAAGCTGTCACGGCGCCCGGGATATTCAAGGCAGTGCTGTCGGCTGTGCTGGAAAACGTCTTGTTCGATGACGTCCATGTGTCACTACTGATTTCCAATCATCAGGATAACCGGTCCAGCCTTCCAGGTAACGCAATGGGAGGCGGCACGATACTCCAGGGCTACCGGCGTTTGCGGGAGCACCGAGCTGAGTTCGCAACGGTCCTCAAGTCGACGCCGGTTCTCGCGTCCGGAAAGTCCCATGAGTTGCAACCCAAAGAGAGCTATTTTGAATGGCTGCGCTACATACAGGGCGGTCAGGTAGTGCTCGGAGAAAACACCGGCGGTAACTTTGGGCGCCCTGATCCGGTGCCTGACCACGATGCGACTATTATCAGGAACGGCAAATACCTGACACCGTTTGCGGACCCGCAAGCGTGTCAAAGACTGTATTCGATCCTGTTTACATTGGGCCAATCGGCACATGACGAAGACCTCAATGCCCAGATGGCTGCGCAGCTACCGGTGTCGAACCCGCTCTACTTCGAACAACTACTGTCCTATCTACACGACGATAGCACTAATCTGCTGCCGGACTCTGACACCAATGTGTCCCTGCAAACGACCTGGGTGGTGACCAGCCGTGACAGGCAAGGAAAGGCAGTGGATTACGCCGACGCTGGTGGGGGATCCGCCCTACTCTATGTGAATGAACCGGCAGCGTTACATGTGAGTCTGACCAGGGCTCTCGCGGAAGTTATGGATGGCGCTGGCAGTTCCCTGGAGGTGGCCTTCTCCGAGGATGTATTCCACCCAGGTCAAGTGCTGGATAACCTGTACCTGCCGCAGTTCTTGCCGCAGGTCACTACCAGCTGGCCGGGTAATGTGAAAAAGCTGAAACTAAAGAATGCGCAGGGCGAAAGTGGGATCACTGCGGGTGCCGGCAAGAATGTGTTTGACCAGGTAGTCGATGCGCGCGATCAACCCGCTTTCGAACTGGCGGGTGAAAACAGGGGACGTCTGCACTTCGATGCGCTGACGTTCTGGACAGACGTTGCCACCCTGCCGCCCGGGGATGGCGAGACCATCCCCGATCGCGCCGATGGCCCTATCGTAACCCGAGGGGGCGCGGGTCAGAAGATAGACGGTTTTGTCAATTACAGCACCCCAGAGGGATCAGTTGCACAGCATTTTATCGGGGATACTAATGCGGACGCTGCAATCAATGGTTACCTCCCCCGGCAACTGTTTTACGAACCGGACAAGGGGCAGGAATTTGTACCGCTCGATGCTGATGCGAAAACTCTGCTGGACCTTAAGCCGTTGCTTGATCCGAAGGGCGAGTTGACGGACGAGGCACTCCTGGACCTCATCAAATGGGCGCGAGGACAGGACACTGACAATGGCAGAGCCTCCGCCCGGGCGTGGATCATGGGCGCCGTCATGCATTCGCGCCCCGTGGCATTGAACTATGGAGCGACACCGGGTTACAGCAAAACCAATCCCAATATTCGCTTGCTGTTTGGCAGCGCTGAGGGCGTTTTCCATATTCTGCAAGACACGGACACAGGTGGCGGCGAGTCAGGTCGTGAGGTGTTCGGTTTTTACCCCAGGGAGTTACTGGCCAATATCCGCTGGCTGCACGATGGAGCGAGCACAGTTGTGCCAAGGCACTACGGCGTCGACGGCGCGCCGGTGGTGTTAAAGGTTGATAAAAATGCAGACGGGACAATTAATTTTCGTTCTGGCGATAAAGCCTATGTGTACGTCGGATTGCGGCGGGGCGGTTCCAGTTATTTTGCCCTGGATGTCAGCGATCCCAATGCCGTCCCCAGACTGATGTGGAAAATTAGCCCCATGGCAGGAAGTGCATTCGCGGAACTGGGACTGACGTTTTCCACGCCCGTTGTAGGCAAGGTGAATTTTAACGGCACGCCTCAGGATGTGCTGGTCTTCGCCGGTGGCTATAACGGTGGCTGGAATCAGGATTATACGGCGCGACGTGGCAAGGACCTCAGTGCCGATGATGATGCAGTGGGCAACGCCATTTACATTGTTAATGCGCTGACCGGGGAACTCATCTGGAAGGCGATACGCGGGGTTACCGGTACCCGTTCCAATACCAGTTACGCACATGCGGGACTGGTGGACAGCATTCCTTCCACTGTAGCGGCCGTGGTGACGCCTGCCGGTATCATACACAGGCTGTATGTCGGGGACAGTGGTGGCGCGGTGTGGCGCGTGGACTTGCCGGAAATCTCTGAAGGCTCTGAAGGCTCTGAAGGCAATAGCAATCACCGCAGGGATCACTGGTTTATCACCAAGTTCGCGGATTTGGGTTTTGACGCGGGCGAACCCGGCGGTGGGGTAAACGCCGACAGGCGGTTTTTTCACGCCCCCGATATTGTGCACTCCTACGACGCGTTCGGCGCTTTCGACGGTGTATTGATACAGAGTGGGAATAGAGAGGATCCCAATGAGACTCTGGTGGAGAACGCCATTTTTTACTTGAAGGACCGCCAGATCGGAAGTGGCAGTAACCTGGTCCAGGCTGAGAATACTGCAGCGAATCCTGCGGGAAGATACCACTTCAACGACCTGTTCGACCAAACTGACTGTGTCCTTGGAGCGGAGGGGGAGAGTGAAGACGATGTCACCTGTGGAGAGCGCAGCCTGCAAAGTGGCTGGAAAGCTCGCTTCCGGGCGCTGGGGGAGAAGGGCCTGTCAACACCGCTCACTGACGGGGGCAGGGTGTTCGCATCCACATTTGTTCCCGGCAAGGTAATGCCTGGCGAAGCGACAGCCTGCTCGATCCGACCGGGACAAGGTCGATTACATATACTGCGTCTGGCGAACGCCACCGCCGCTGCCAATGAGCAGAGAGTCTATGAACTGGGCCCCGGCATCCCGGCAGGCGTCACGTCGATTGGCGACAGCGTGTTTATTCCGGGTGGTGGCGTAGATTTGTATGACCCGGACGACGACGGTGTGCGTGATACGGTGCAGTTTCTCCCCAGCAAGGCCAGTAAGCTGTACCGCACCTATTGGCGGGAGCCCGATGTTGATCCCTTGTAACCTGAGTGGGTTACAGGTTTGAACGGTTCCCGAAAACACGGGTTCACGCTCGTTGAACTGGTCATTGCCATTTTTATCGTGGCGCTTTCACTCGCCCTGACCTTACCTGCTTACCAGCGACAACTCAGCAAGACCCGGCGCAGCCTGGGCAGCGCTGAGTTAATGCAGGTTATGATGCGGCAGGAGCAGTACTTTCTTGATTACAAACAGTACGCTGCGGCGCTTACGGATCTGAACTATCCGTCAAGCCCCTATGCAATCGACGCGGAGGGAAATGCAGTGTCGGTACTGGCAGGCGACAGGATTTACCTTATCAATCTGACACCGCGCCAGGATCACTATACGTTGTATGCGATCCCGCAACTCACGCAGGCGGTGGACAATCTATGTGGCACTTTGAGCCTCGACTCCACTGGCTTCAAATCAGCAACAGGGGAGGGTGCGGCGCGGGACTGCTGGTGACGCTGGTCAATCGTCCAAACCCAGTTTTTTTTGCCGGTACCGAAGGCTTCTAAAACTGATGCCCAGCAGTTTTGCTGTGGCAGTCTTGTTCCAGCGACACTCTTCCAGGGCTGCGCTGATGATCTCCCGTTCGAGGTCTTCCAGATAGCCCTCCAGATCGCCGAAAGCCTCGCGCACTGAAGCCCCGTGGCTGCTACGCTCTCTCTGCTCAACGCCGGGCGCCGCGGGAGTTACCGCCGGGGTGGCGGAAAACTGCAGGTCGTCAGCAGTAATCCACTCGCCGCCGGACAGTGCCAGCGCGCGCTCCAGCATGTTTTCCAACTCCCGCACGTTGCCGGGAAAAGTGTGATGACTCAAAGCCTGGAGGGCGGACTTATCGAGGCGTGCGGCCACCTTGCCGTCGCTCGTGGAGATACGTTTTAGTATTGCCGTGGTAAGCGCGGGAAGGTCCTCTAGCCGTTGGCGTAGAGTGGGTACCAGCACGCCTATCACGTTAATGCGATAGTAAAGATCCTGGCGGAACCGACCACTTTCAACTTCCTTGGCCAAGTCTTTATGGGTAGCACTCAGCAGGCGGATGTCGGTGGGTTGCTCTGCACTCGCGCCGACCGGGCGAATGGCTTTTTCCTGAATTGCGCGCAAAAGTTTGACCTGCATAGCCAGCGGCAGGTCTGCCACTTCATCGAGAAACAACGTGCCTCCGGAAGCAGCCTGGAACAGGCCCAATTTGTCCTGGGTGGCGCCGGTAAAGCTGCCCTTCATATGCCCGAACAATTCGCTCTCCATCAATTCAGGTGGGATCGCGCCGCAATTTACCGCGACAAACGCACCTGCGGTACGTGGACCATTGTTATGAATAAGGCGGGCGACGACTTCCTTGCCACTACCCGATTCGCCGTGTATATGCACAGGTGCCTGGCTGCGCGCCAGCTTGGAGATTTGCTGACGCAAAGTCTGGATGGCCGGTGCTGAACCGATCAGTTCCTCGCCCACGGCAACCTGTGTCCGGTTGGTGTCGACTTCCAATTGCAGGGCTGAACTGACCAGCCTGCGTAAATTGTCCAGTTCGATCGGTTTGCTGATAAAGTCAAAAGCCCCGGCCTTGAGCGCCGAGATGGCGGCTTCGACACTGCCATGCGCGGTAATCATGGCGACGGGAATATGTGGAAACTCCTGTTGAATATGCTCTACCAGGCTGATGCCATTGCCATCGGGCAGGCGCATATCGGTCAGGCAGAGATCGGGCTTCATCCTCGCGACTATATCCCTGGCCTCCTTGAGCGTGGCCGCGCTATGGGTCTGCAGCCCCATTCGGCTCAGTGTGATATCCAGCAATTCGCGGATATCCGGCTCGTCATCGACAATCAATACACTTTGCTTCGTCATTTAAAGCGCTCGTTGGCTAATAGATATTCGGAAGCAGCATTCACCCTTCCTGGTAAGTCGATAGTCGAGGTCCGCATTGTTTATTTCACAGAGTTCCCTGCACAGGTACAAGCCCATGCCGCTGCCTTCGGCCATGGTCGTAAAAAAGGGTTCAAACAATTTGGCGATATCTGCAGAGGGTACCCCACTACCGGCGTCGATGATGTCTATCTGGCACTGGTGAAGGGCAGAATCGATGTCGACCTCGATGCGTGCCATTTCTCGCCCGGTTGCAAGTTTACTGTGGCGCAGAGCATTATCCAGCAGATTCGCAAACACCCGCTGCAGATTCTCCGGGTCAAACTCGATCAGCAATTCCTTGTAGTCGCAACTGATCGTCACCTCCGCGGGCCGGTTCAACGCATTGAGGTAGTCACTGACGAACTCCGTCAACCAGGGCGCGAGCAGCAGATACTGCGGTTTCGGAGGTTCGCGCCGTGAGATCTGCATAACGCTTTCCACGATCTGGTTGACGCGTTCGCAGTGGCGCTGAATGATATCCGCCATGCGGCTATCCGAGGGCGACAGATCGGGTGATTCTTGCAGTAGTTGGGCGGCATGGCTGATCGCACCCAGAGGGTTGCGAATTTCGTGGGCGATACTCGCTGTGAGTCGACCCAGCGAGTTGAGCTTCAACGACTGGGCGTATTGGGTAACCGGCGTGTAGTCCTCCACGAACACCAGGGACTCGCGGTTGGCATTGGGCTGCAGTTCCCGAAAATTGGCGATCACCGGCAGCGCACCCTCCATGACTGTAAACGGTTTGGCCCTGTGTACCCCGGAATTCTTCCAGTGTTCAAATTGGTAGGCGAGCTCAGGACAGTAGTCCGCGAGCTGTCGTCCCTGCTCTACAGTCACAGGCCTCTCCGGCGCCAGCAGGCCGATGGCGGCCTTGTTCATTACGCGCACCACACCCTCGTTACTCACCAGCAGGATGCCAGTTTGCATGTGCTGTACGATTTGCTCGTTGAGCCGTTGCAGGCTGTAAAGGTCGCTGGCCCGGTTGCGGGCCAGTTCCTCGGCTCTGCCCAGACGGTACGCGATCGGCTGTACCATCAGGGAGACGCTGAAGATCAGCAGGCCCAGGATGCCCGCCGGAAACAGGGAACTGCTGTCGAGGACGTTGTGCAGCATCAGCCAGCCCGTGTCCAGCAAAATAGCCAGAACTCCGATGGCAGCGATCAGAGTGGCCATGGTCTTGTTGGTAATCAGCACTGCGCTGGCAGCGACAGTAATGACCAGCAGCACGGGCAGGCCGCTGATCATCCCGCCACTGCTGTCGGCGAGTAATGTGATAGCGACAATATCCACCAGAAAGACGATGAGCATAAGGTGCTGGCTTTCGTTGAGACGCGTGGAAAGCGACCCGACGAGGGGAATACTGGTAGCCAGATAGAGCAGGGCAACCGTCATGTAAAGCGTTGGATTGAGCGTGCCGACCAGCTGGCGGGTATTGGGACTTACCAGCATGATCAACAGGACAACTGAAAGCAGGGAGCGATAGCCAACATAGACGCGGAACAGGGCGAGGTTCTGATGGCTCGGTGAGTGGGCGTCGGGTTTTGTCAGTATGGCGGGGCGATTCACCGTACGCTGGCCTTGTGATTATTCGAGCTCTAGGACTGTGTTTTAGTGTAACAGGATTGTGTTGTCGAAGGACTGGCTATGAACGGTGCTTTTCCGGACAATAGCAGCCTGCCGTCGTGAGTACCTGAGAGTCCGATGAGTACCCTGAATATACTGATGGCCCAGATGAATACCCTGGTCGGTGATTTTGAAGGGAACACAGAAAAAATTATCGACACCATCGCCCTGGCCGAACGTGAGCATGAGAGACCCATCGTCGTGTTCCCGGAATTAACGCTCTGCGGCTATCCTCCTGAGGACCTGCTGCTGCGTCCCAGCATTGCGCTGCGCGTGAGCCAGGCCCTGGATAAAATTCGTGCTGCCATGGTGGGTCCTGCTTACGCGGTAATCGGCTACCCGCTGCGTGTCGACGGCGCGCTGTACAATGTGGCCGGGGTACTGCACCGCGGCGAAATCGTGGCGCAGTACCGCAAGCAGTACCTGCCCAATTATCAGGTGTTCGACGAAAAGCGCTATTTCAGCCCCGGTAATGAAGCCTGTGTCATCAACATCGACGGCGTGAATGTTGGGTTGAGCATTTGTGAGGATATCTGGGAGGAGACGCCGGCCGTGCAAGCGGCGGCGGCCGGCGCGCAGTTGTTACTGAATATCAATTCTTCGCCCTACCACCGGGGCAAGCGCAGCGAACGCTGGGACACAGTCGCTGCCCGCGCCCGGCAAGCCGACATTCCGATCGTCTACGTCAATCAGGTGGGTGGCCAGGATGAACTCGTGTTTGACGGCGGCTCGTTTGTCGTGGCCGCCGATGGCGCAGTAGTGGCGGCCGCGCCGAGTTTCGAAGCGGGTGTGTACTGGTTACAGTTGGATTTCAGCAGCCGCCCGGTTCGCATTACGGGGCCTGAGCTAATCCCGCCGCTGCACGAACTGGAAGCTACCTGGCGAGCACTGGTGCTCGGCGTGCGCGACTACGTGAACAAGAACCGTTTTCGCGGTGTGGTCCTGGGTTTGTCGGGCGGTATCGATTCCGCACTGACCCTCGCGGTGGCGGTGGAGGCGCTCGGACCGCAACGGGTCGCGGCGGTGATGATGCCCTTTCGCTACACCTCGCAAATGAGTGTGGAGGATGCAGCCGAGCAGTCCAGGTTACTCGGGGTGGAACACAAAGTAATTTCCATAGAGCCTATTTACTCGGCGTTTATGGACAGCCTGCAGGAGGAGTTTGCCGGGACCCGGCCGGATACCACGGAAGAGAACCTGCAGGCCCGCTGTCGTGGAGTGCTGCTGATGTCCATTTCCAACAAGAAGGGCTACCTGGTGCTGACCACGGGAAATAAAAGTGAAATGGCAGTAGGCTATTCCACGCTGTACGGCGATATGGCCGGAGGGTTTGACGTGCTCAAGGACGTGCCCAAGACCTTGGTCTTTGAGCTGTGCCGTTATCGCAATTCACTGGGTCCTTGTATTCCACAACGGGTAATTGATCGCCCTCCTTCGGCGGAGCTGGCTCCAGACCAAAAGGACCAGGACAGCCTGCCACCTTACGACCTGCTGGATCGAATTCTGGCCCTGTATGTCGAGCAGGACTACAGCGCTGAGGCGATCATCGCCACCGGTTTGGAGCGCGAGCAGGTGCTCAAAGTGCTGCGGTTGGTGGACATCAATGAATACAAACGGCGCCAGGCGCCCATTGGAGTGCGTATCACGCGGCGCGGATTCGGGCGTGACCGGCGTTATCCGATCACCTCAGGTTGGCGTCTTGGCGATTAGCCGACTACCGGTGTCCATCCGGTGTTAAAGCTTCGGACGCGTATCGAACTGCGGGGGTTGGGGGGGGTCGAGTAGTCCGAACGAAGCCTTGTTAAGCCAGGATCGCTGTACACCGTCCAGGGTAAAGTTGCTTTCAAACTCACCGTTCTTATTGAGGGCGGGGTAGTCCGGGTAGTTGGCCGCCAATACCTGGATGGACTGTTGGGCCAGATCATCCATACCCAGCATAATGTAGCCTTGTGCCATGATTGCCAGCCCATCGGCCACTGCCGGGGTGCGTTCGAAATTCTCCACGACGTAGCGACCGCGGTTGACGGCGGCGAGGTTGGCGCCGCGTTTCAGGTAGTAGTTGGCGACGTCAAGTTCGTGTCGGGCCAGCAGGTTGCGCAGGTAGACCATGCGAGCTTTGGCATCCGCGGCATAGGGGCTGTCCGGATACCTTGCGAGCAGCTGCGAAAACTCGCCAAAGGCCTCTCTGGCGTGGGACGTATCACGTTTGGCAGGGTCGGTGGGCAGGAAGCGGGTGAATATATCGTCGTTAATCGAGTATGCCGCCAGGCCCTTCATGTAATAGGCATAGTCCACGTTGGGATGCTGCGGATGCAGTCGGATAAAGCGATCCGCCGCTTCTACCGCCGCCTCATGTTCGTAGGCGTTGTAATGCGCATAGATCAGTTCCAGTTGCGCCTGTTCCGCGTATTTGCCAAAAGGGTAGCGCGATTCCAGCAGTTCCAGGCTCTTCACCGCCAGGTCGTAATTGTCACCGCGCAGGTAGCGCTGGGCATCATCGTAGATTTGCTGCTCACCGGCATCCTCAGCAACATCGGGTAACTCGTCGTTGCTGGAGCAGCCATAAAGGACCAGGCTGAATAACAGGATCAGGACGTATTTCATGGTTTCACCTAATGGGCTCGTGCGCTCGTGCTAAAATCGCACGCAGCGCGGGAGCTGATGCAGCGGTATTTAACCACAGGCTGGCTGGCGCATAAACAGGAATTGTCATGAATGACAGGGTGGAACTCAAGGCCAGCGTACCGCAGCAGATGCACGGCCACCGGCTGGATCAGGTAGCGGCCCAGCTCTTTCCCCAATATTCACGGTCACGGCTGCAGGACTGGATAAAACGGGGTGCGTTATCCGTCGATGGGCAGCAGTACCGTCCGCGCGATAAAGTGTCAGGAGGTGCCTGCCTCCAGGTGGATGCGGAACTGGAGACAGCAGTAAGCTGGCAGGCGCAGGACATTGCACTGGACGTCGTGTATGAAGACTCCGCCATTCTGGTGTTGAATAAACCCGCGGGGCTGGTAGTTCATCCCGCGGCAGGCCATGCTCAGGGCACGCTGGTGAATGCGCTATTAGCCCATGCGCCAGAGCTCGCCCAACTGCCCCGGGCAGGCATTGTACATCGCCTGGATATGGAAACCTCGGGTCTGCTGGTTGTCGCCAGAACGCTACAAGCCCATCACCATCTGGTCGATGAGTTACAGGCGCGCAGTGTCAAACGGGAATACTGCGCGGTGTGTATCGGCGCGATGACGGGCGGAGGCACCGTGGATGCACCCATGGGGCGTCACCCCCGGCAGCGCAAGAAAATGGCCGTCCTCGCAGCGGGCGGAAAGCCTGCCATTACTCACTACCGGATAGCACAGCGGTACGGGCACCACACCCGGATCACGGTGAATCTGGAAACCGGGCGAACCCACCAGATTCGGGTACATATGGCCCATCGGCGCTATCCACTGATTGGTGATCCCCTGTACGGCGGCCGCCCGCGCATACCCAAGGGCGCCTCCGATCGACTGATCGATACCCTGCGTCACTTTCCGAGGCAAGCGCTGCACGCCCGTGCGTTGGGGTTTATTCACCCCACAACGGGTGAGCCGGTAGAATTTGAGTGCCCCCTCCCGGAGGATATGCTGGCACTGATCGCCGTGCTGGAACAGGAAGACCCGCCCCTTGCCCACGACACCACCCTGTATTAAGCCCCGGTTTATTGAGCCACAGTGGCCGGCCCCGGCCAACGTGCTGGCCCTGTCTACCACGCGCCGGGGAGGTCGCAGTGCGGCTCCCTGTGACAGCTTCAACCTGGCTCACCACGTGGGCGACTGCAGTGCCGCCGTGGCGGAAAACCGGCAGCTTCTCGCCAACGCGCTGCCGCATGGGGTTAATCTTTCCTGGCTGACGCAGGTGCACGGCACTGCCGTTGTTGAAGTCGGGCAGGGTGGGCAGTATCCGGTAGCCGACGCCCAGTGGAGTCGCCGTCCGGGATCCGCTTGCGCGGTATTGACTGCGGATTGCCTGCCTGTGCTGTTTTGCGCGGTCTCCGGCGATGTCGTTGCCGCCGCGCATGCGGGTTGGCGCGGTCTGCTGGCGGGGGTACTGGAGTCCACCGTCACTGCGATGCACACAAGTGCGGACCAGGTGCTGGCATGGCTGGGCCCCGCGATCGGTCCCACCGTGTTTGAGGTGGGGTCGGAAGTCCGCGAGGCATTCCTGGCGGCGGCAAATCCTGCTACGGAGTGTGCTATCGCTGCGTGTTTTGCGCCCAATCCGGGCCGCCCCGGCCACTATTTCGCCGATCTGTACGCCCTGGCCCGAGTCCACCTGGGCGCATTGGGCATAACACGCATTTTCGGCGGCGGTTTATGTACCTACAGCGATTCGGAGAGTTTTTACTCCTTTCGACGGGATGGCCAGACCGGCCGCATGGCCAGCCTGATCCTGTTGCGTTAGATGTAATCTTTTATCCACGACTGCCATCGGCTCAGACTGGACATAGACTACCTTTTGCTCGGAGAGGTACCGTTGGCCACCCCGTAGTGGCGGGCTGAAACGCCTTATGGCTGGCTGCCTGTGAGGGGTATCAGGTCGATTCGTGCGCTGAACAGCAGCCGGTCGGCCCCGATGACTCCGAAGCAGTCATACACGGGTGTTTGTGCCACCGGGTCTGCGTGTCGGCTCAGCAGGTGCAGCGGGTCATTGCTGCGGGCCTGCCGCAAACACTCGCGGTCAACGCTGAGGCAATGTGACCGGTAGACCATCGGCTCCCGCTCAAAATCATGGCCCTGCTGCCAGGCCCGTTCCAGCAGTGCACAGGACAGCAGGGCGCAGGGAAACGTTTCCGGAAAATTCACCCGCTCGTCCAACTCGTCGATATAGTCCGACTGCTCCACCAGCGATCCAGCCAGAAAGTTCTTGGCATTGCTGGTGGTCAGGAATTTGCGTTTCAGGAAGATGTCCTTCTTCCCCGGATAGGAGCCCGAGATCGTGCCCAGAAAGCTGCGGTCTGCTACCTGGTTGAGGTCACCAAGGGTGGCCAGGTCAATTGTCGCTGGCGCCAGTGGCACTGTGGATTCTCTTTTATAACCGGCAACCGCCAGTTTGCCGTCCGCCTTGAGGCTCACCCGATTACCTAGCGTCATGTTGTCGCCCGGCTTGAACTGGGACTCTTTTATCAGTACCTCGACATCCTGCCCGGGCAGCACGGCGTTGACGAACTTGAACTCGTAGTTGCTGAAACGCAGGCCTTCTTTCGCAATCAGCGTGCTCTCTCCCTGCCGGTCGCGATACAGGCGCATCTGGTTTTCGATCAGGCATTCCAGCTGAAAACCGAGAACGATGGGGCCGGTGAACGGGTTGGCCACAATTCTCTGCCACCGGTGCTTGTCGTGAAAAGGGTTGAAATCATCGGTGGCATTGCGCGCCACTTCGATATGAATGGGCTGGAACTGCAACATGTCGTCCGTGGCTGGCACTGGGGACGACTCCCCTGGCGATTAGTCTTGGGTCGAGTATAGAGTCTTGTGTGATGGCTGCCCAGCGATCAAGCACCAAACGCGGCCGGGTGGGAACAGCCTGCGTCAGGCAGCGATCTGTACCTCAGCGGCCTCGGATAGAACGCAGCCGGGCCTTCCCATGAAAAAAAAGTAAGGCACACCAGCGCCTTACATATGGACCAAGTCTGCGAGCGACATTCTGGAGAAGGTAAAGCGTGGTAGAGAAAAACTGAATAAGTTACAAACTGTGTGACGACCTACACTAGAATTTCCATACTTGAAACGGGGGAATATGACCCCATTTATGCCTGCAAAGAGCGCGATTTACCTCCTGCTGAGGTAATCAAAGTGGAGAATTCAACATGCGAATGGACAAATTGACCAACCAGTTGCAAACGGCCCTGGCGGATGCCCAGTCCCTGGCGTTGGGTAAGGACCACAATTTTATCGAACCCGTCCACCTGTTGAGCGCCCTGTTGGAACAACGCGGTGGTGCGTGTAGGCCGTTGCTGCAGAAGGCCGGGGCAGATATCGCAGGGCTGGTGGCGAAAACGAAAGCAGCAGTCGATGCACTGCCGACGGTAACGGGAACGGGTGGCGACATTCATATGTCGAACGACCTGGGCAGGATACTGAACGTCACCGATAAGCTGGCGCAGCAGACCGGAGACACTTACGTATCCAGTGAGCTGGTATTGCTGGCGATGCTGGAAAGCAAAACGAAAGCCGGAGAACTGCTGCAGGCCAGTGGTGTGAAGGCGCTGGAACTGAAAGGAGCCATCGAGATGATGCGCGGCGGGGAAGCAGTGGATAAACCGGAGGCCGAGGAATCACGCCAGGCCCTCGACAAATATACGATCGACCTGACGGAGCGTGCGGAGCAGGGCAAGCTGGACCCGGTGATCGGTCGTGACGATGAGATACGACGCACCATCCAGGTGTTGCAGCGCCGCACCAAAAACAACCCGGTACTGATCGGCGAGCCCGGCGTCGGTAAAACTGCCATTATCGAGGGCCTTGCGCAGCGCGTGGTGAACGGTGAAGTGCCGGAAAGCATGCGCAACAAACGCGTGTTGTCCCTGGATTTGGGTGCGCTGCTGGCCGGCGCCAAATTTCGCGGTGACTTCGAAGAGCGACTCAAGGCGGTGCTCAATGAGTTATCCAAGCAGGAAGGCAAAATTATCCTGTTCATCGATGAATTGCATACCATGGTTGGCGCCGGCAAGGCCGAGGGCTCCATGGATGCGGGCAATATGCTGAAACCCGCGCTGGCCCGCGGTGAACTGCACTGTGTGGGCGCCACCACCCTGAATGAATATCGCCAGTACGTGGAGAAAGATGCCGCACTGGAGCGGCGTTTCCAAAAAGTGTTGGTGGATGAACCCAACGAGGAAGATACCATTGCGATCCTGCGCGGCTTGAAGGAGCGTTATGAAGTGCACCACGGGGTGGATATCACTGACAGCGCTATTATCGCTGCAGCAAAACTGTCGCAACGCTATATTACCGACCGCCAACTGCCGGATAAGGCCATCGATCTGGTCGACGAGGCCGCCAGCCGTATCCGCATGGAGATCGACTCCAAACCCGAGGTCATGGACAAATTGGAGCGGCGCCTGATCCAGCTTAAGATCGAGCGTGAGGCGGTAAAGAAAGACACCGATCCTGCCGCGAAAAAGCAGGTCGAAATGCTGGACGAGGAAATCGACAAGGTGGAGCGGGAATTCTCCGACCTGGAGGAAATCTGGAAAGCGGAAAAGGCATCTGTGCAAGGTGCCGCCCAGATCAGGAGCGATCTGGAGCAGGTCAAGCTGGATCTGGAAGCGGCCCGCCGCGCGGGCGATCTCACCCGCATGTCGGAGTTGCAATACGGGCGTATTCCAGAACTGGAAAAACAGCTGGCGTTGGCGCAGGAATCCGAGAACACCGACACCGTGCTGCTGCGCACGAAAGTCACCGACGAGGAAATTGCCGAGGTCGTGTCGCGCTGGACCGGCATCCCCGTGTCCAAAATGATGGAGGGCGACCGGGAGAAACTGTTGCGCATGGAAGACTCACTGCGCGAACGCGTGGTAGGCCAGGACGAGGCGATCAAGGCGGTGTCGAATGCCGTGCGCCGCTCCCGCGCCGGTTTGTCTGACCCCAAGCGGCCCAATGGCTCCTTTTTGTTTCTCGGTCCCACCGGGGTCGGTAAAACCGAGCTGTGCAAAGCGCTGGCGGACTTCATGTACGACAGTGACGACGCCATGGTGCGGGTGGATATGTCCGAATTCATGGAGAAACATTCCGTCGCTCGCCTTATTGGCGCTCCGCCCGGCTACGTGGGCTACGAGGAGGGTGGCTATTTGACTGAGGCCGTGCGACGTCGCCCTTATTCCCTGCTGCTGTTGGATGAAATTGAAAAGGCGCACCCGGATGTCTTCAACATTCTGTTGCAGGTGCTGGATGATGGCAGGCTTACCGATGGCCAGGGCAGGACAGTGGACTTTCGCAATACCATCGTGGTGATGACCTCCAACCTGGGTTCCCATCTCATTCAGGAGATGGCGGGCGAGGCCAATTACGAGGCCATGAAAGCGGCCGTGATGGAGGTTGTCGGCACACACTTTCGACCCGAATTCATCAACCGGGTGGATGAGTCGGTGGTATTCCATCCCCTGGCAATGGAGCAGATCCGCGGCATCGCCGCTATCCAGCTGCGCGGTCTGCAAGCGCGCCTGGCGGAGCGGGACCTGTCGCTCGAGATCAGTGATGCCTTCATGGATCGGCTGGTGTCTGCCGGTTTCGACCCTGTGTACGGCGCGCGGCCACTGAAGCGAGCGATCCAGCAGGAATTGGAAAACCCCCTGGCGCAGCATATCCTGGCCGGTGAATTCGAACCCGGGAAGCCGATCCGGGTGGACTTGAAGGCGGGCAGCCCTGTGTTTACGCAGCGTTGAACGCCCCGGTACCTATCGAGCGTACAACAAAAAGCCCGTCTCGGGGAGGCGGGCTATAGTTCGTCGGACAGCTAGCTGGTGTGGTTCAGCGTGACTTTTTGCGTGCCAATCTCAGCCCCGCCAAGCCCAGGCCAACCAGCAGCGCGGTGCCCGGCACAGGTACATCGTTTTCAGGCGGGTCGTCCGGTTCCTCGGGAATCCACTCAGCGTCGTGGGAAAACGGCGCATTGGATTTGACCAGGAACCTATCCGCTTCCTGTTTCGGCGTGTAGAGGCCATTGCCTTTCACGGTGTAGAGATCGAAATGCAGCCCGGTGAGGTCTTCGTCGATATCGTTTATCGTGATCGCGAAATCTTCCTGATACCCCTTCGCGTTGTCACCCCCGGGAGGCTCGGTATTCTCGATATCGACAATCGCACCATCGAACCGGAATTGATAAATTTCAAAATAGGTTGCGTAGATGCCGTGAGAGGGCAGGTCGTTGGGGTCCTCGATCGGTGGGTTGCCGTAGCCGGAGTCGAAAAAGGTTGCTCCGGTAATAGAGATGTCGAACAGATCGCCGATATCACCCAGGTTCGGCACGCCTGCAAATACCAGGTAAGCGAACTGGTTTGCAGCCCCGGCGGCGTCCCATGCGTACCCACCGTTGCCGCCGTTGGCGCCTGTGGCATTGGCAAAGGCGGAAAGGTACGCCGTTGAGTCGGAGGCGCCCACGTAGTCCCAGGTGTCACTCGTGGTGTTGTAGGACCAGCCGGCGGATGCAGTGGTAGGCCCCAGCTGCAACGCCGGGAGTGCCTGAACGGTGCCCGCCAGCAGCGACACTGACAAGGCCAATAGTGCCTTTCTGAAAATTTCGGTTGAACGATTCATACAGCTGCCTCTTCATATGTGCTGCGCAAGAGTTAAATTTCGGCGGGTCACTCTATTGCGCCTGCAACACGTTCCCGATTATTTCCCGCTCTGGTAGATACCAATGCAATATCGATGCCAAGTATGTGGGTGCTTGCAGTAGTGCAAGGCTGATTAGCTCGCGCATTTCGCCGCCGACAGTGAAGATATCTATTTAATAATCAACAACATTGAGCGTTTCGTTGGGGCTGTCGGCGAGTGCTGTTACGAATGTTGGGAAGTGTGACGCGGCTCACAAAGCCGGATGCCTGTCTGCGATCTCGAACAAGTGACGCGAAGCCGATTCCGAAGAAGTTGTAAAAAAAATTGACACCTGATCTGGCCGGCGCCGGATTTCATTCAGCGTGGCCCCTCTGCCAAGGCGGTGTCGAATGCCGTGTGTCGCTCTCGCGCCGGGCTGTCCGATCCCAAGCGCCCCAATGCCTCCTTTATCTTCCTCGGTCCCCACCGGGGTCGGTAAAACCGAATTGTGCAATGCGCTGGCCGATTTCATGTTCGACAGTGACGATGCTATGGTGCGGGTAGATATGTCCGAATTCATGGAGAAACATTCTGTTGCAGGTGCTGGATGATGGCAGGCTTACCGATGGCCAGGGCAGGGCAGGGCAGGACAGGACAGGACAGTGGACTTTCGCAATACCATCGTGGTGATGACGTCCAACCTGGGCTCCCACCTCATTATTCCATCCCCTGGCGCAGCGCCTGCTGGCCGGGGAGTTCCAATCGGGAGACACGATCTTCGCGGATCTGGAGAGTGGCACGGCGGTCTTCGTACAGCGTTAACAGTATCAGTAAGCACGGCGTAAAAATGAAGGGGCCGACGTTCGCGTGTTACGATGCAGATATGAACGAAGGAATGAATACGACGCACCAGGGTGTGTTAATCGTTGACGACGAGCCGCTCGCGAGGGACCGTTTGCAGCGCCTCGTCGAGGAGTTGCCGGGATGGGACGTCGCGGGTGTCTGCGGCTCGGGCGACCAGGCGCTCAATCTCGTCAGCGCACTGAACCCTGCAGTCGTACTGCTGGATATCCGGATGCCCGGCATGAACGGAGTCGAGGTCGCCAGACACCTGGCGTCCTATCCGTCGCCGCCGGCGATCGTATTTGTTACAGCCTACGATGAGTACGCAATCGAGGCTTTCGACGCCCAGGCCGTCGGCTACCTCTTGAAACCGGTCCGCAGGGAAAAACTCGAACGCGCTTTGCAACAGGCCGGGCGCTTGGGCGCGTCGCAGCTCGGCAAGGTTGCCTCTGCTGATACACGAGTGGCGCGGCGTGAATACATCGCGATCAAAGTCCGGGACGAGCTGCGGTTGATTCCATTGAAGGACGTACGGTTTTTTCGTGCCGACCAGAAGTACGTCTCCGTGTATCACGCAGCGGGCGAAAACCTCATCGATGATTCGATGAAGCTGCTGGCCGAGGAGTTCGAACCCGACTTCGTTCGCATCAACCGGGGCATCCTGGCGGCAGTCGGCGCGATCGAGGTCCTCGAGCGGGACGCGGAGGGGAATCACCGGGTTCGGCTGCGAGGAACCGCGGACACACTTCCCGTCAGCCGTCGCCGCCTGGCGGCGTTGAAGCGCGCGATGCGCGCCCGCAAACACCAATGATGCAAGAATTGCCACCAGCCGGTAAATGGGACCATGCCATGCCTTCGCTACAGCGCACTGATCAGGTGACACCGCAACAGGATTTCTTTATCCCGGACCTGTGTGCGACGCGTCCGACGGTGTTGTCGATCCTGCTGTCAGAACTGGTGGTGCTGGTGCATGTTCTTGCAAGTAGCGGCCTGCCCCGGTTCGGCTGGGACGAGTTCGCCCTGAGTTCAATGTTCGTGTTGTGGGTGGTACTGCTGAGTAACCTGCTGCTGTGCTGGTGTCGCCGGCCCTTCAGCCGTCTCAGCTTGCCGCTCACGACACTGTCCAGCCTGGCCTTGGTCACACTTGTGACGCTGGTGACAAGTGTGCTGGTCCAGGTGTTTTTCCCGCAGCTGGCGAATATCCAGGATGACCACTTGTGGGTCGTGCGCAACCTGTTGGTGGCCATTGTGCTGGCGGGAATCGTGTTGCGTTATTTTTACCTGCAGCAACAGCTGCGCTTGCAGGAACAGCTTAAATTACAGGCGCAGCTCGACTCCCTGCGCACCCGGATCCGGCCGCATTTCCTGTTCAATACCCTCAACAGCATCGCCAGCCTGATCGTGTCGCGACCCGAAACCGCAGAGAAGGCGGTAGAGGACTTGGCAGAGCTGTTCCGGTCCAGCCTCAAGGAAAGCCGTGAGCCGACCACGGTGAAGGACGAGATCCACCTGAC
>JANPDE010000075.1:0-4184 GCA_031431315.1 Haliea sp. | reverse complement strand
CGCCAGTTGGTTCGTCACCGACACATCGGGCCTGCAACTGGCACGGGCCCCGGCCGAAGACGTAAAAAAGTAGCGCGCCGCCTGCAATCCGAGCAGAAAAAATCCGTGAAAAATCCGCGCGCCCTGGATTCCTGAGAGAGCATTAACTCTGGGTGCGGGCGCGGCCACCGCATTCAGCCCACTGGTGACGACCATGATAGATGACCTGGTCTATGCCAACCTTGTCGGCCGCGGTTATCTGCACATGGCGTTCACGCGCGAGACGGTTGTGTCACACGCAGAAATTAGAGCGCGTAGTTTCTGCGAAAAGAGGGGTTAAAGCGAAAATCCTTCAGGAACGCAGATCGACTGGCGCTCAAATTCTAGGAAACTTCCCGCGCAGCGAACTTATAATTGTATGTGTTGGTGAAACGATAAGTCCACCATTTGAAGATTCGAAATACACAAAATTGGACAACTTAAAGAAATTATTGGATAGCGGTGCGCTTACGCAATAGGAATTTGAACTAGAGAAAGAAAAAGTGCTCAGGGAACAATAGCGAAGCTGCGCATGGACCCATTGGGGTGCAGCTTTGGTACCGCTACACAATGTCTGGGGGAGGGGGTTACACGTGGGTCAAAATTCGATGCAATTCCCATGGGTCAATGGGCCAATTCTGGGTGCAATTCAACATACTTAAGCTTCAAAATTACTCATTACCTCCTTTTATCGACACGGCCTCATCCTCCGGCAGCCGAATCACCAATTTACCCTGATTGGATCCATCAAACAGCTTGAGAAACGTCGGCAGGACATTATCCAGCCCGTCGACCACTTCCTCACGATACTTGATCTCCCCCGCCATCACCCATTGGGCGAGCTGTCCGATGCCCTCGCCGAAGCGGTCCAGGTAGTCGAGCACGGTAAAGCCCTGCACGGTCACGCTCTCGGCAACCAGTTGCCACAGATTCGTCGGGCCCGGCGCGTTCGGCACGTTATAGGTTGAGATCCAGCCACACACGGCCACACGTGCAAATTTATTGAGGCACATCAGTGTCGCATCGATAATCTCGCCGCCCACGTTGTCGAAGTACACATCCACACCAGCCGGACAGGCCTTGCGAATCGCCGCGATATAATCACCGCAGGTCTTGTAGTTGATAGCGGCGTCGAAACCCAATTCTTCCGTGAGCCAGCGACACTTGTCATCGCTGCCGGCCATACCGACCACGCGGCAGCCTTTCATCTTTGCGATCTGTCCCACGATGGAGCCGACCGCACCGGCAGCCGCACTCACCAGCACGGTCTCCCCCGCTTTGGGCTTGCCCACTTCCAGCAAACCGAAGTACGCGGTAAGGCCGGTGGGCACGAGCGCGCCGAGGAAGGTGCTGAGAGGAATTCCGCTGCTTTCATCCAGTTTATTGAGAGTAACTCCCTGCACCGTGGTGTACTGCTCCCAGCCACCCATGGTCATAGCGACATCGCCGACGGCATAGTCGGGGCTATTGCTCTTTACCACGCGGCCAATCACTGAACTGCGCACCGCAGCGCCGAGCTTGATCGGTTCTATGTAGTTCGGGTCATCGCCCATCCAGCCGCGAATGGCCGGGTCCAGGGAAATATAGAGGTTGCGCAGCACCACCTCGCCTGCGGCGGGGTCGGGCACGGGAACATCCCGCGCGGGTACATTGCTGGCATCGGGTTCCCCCACAGGGCGTGACGCCAGATAATACTGGCGATTTATCAGAGTGGTCATGCGCGCAACATAACGGTTATCAAAAAATCAGTCAACCCTGATTGTTTTGTGTGAGGCACTCTGCTACTGTTTCGAGGCCTCGCGCACCACCAACCCAACGCCTTGTTTCAGGCACAGGACATCACCATGACTGTATTGATTGCCGGCACCCTGCACATCCCGGACGGACGCCGCGATGAGAGCCTTGCCGAAACCGCACCTATGGTGGCGGAAACCCGCACCCAGGAGGGCTGCCTGCACTATGTCTGGGCCGCGGACCCAACGTCCGCCACCCGTGTTTACGTGTTCGAGAAGTGGGCGTCCGTGGCGACGCTGGCGGCGCATCTGGCCGGCCCCTACTACCAGAGCATGCTCGCCGCACTGGGCAGTTACGGCGTGACCGATGTCGATATATCAAAGTACAAGGTGGCACTGGAAGAGCCCGTTTACGATCCCCAGGGCAGGCCGCGGGCGGACTTTTTTACCGAATGATATCGCGAGCCCCGCTGCGGGCACCGCGTGGAGGATTGTAAGGTATGGCGCTCAAGACGATAAAAACCTACTGCCGCTTCTGTCACGCTTACTGCCCCATGGTGGCGACGGTCGAGGACAACCGCCTGATCGCGCTGGAGCCGGACACCAGCAATGAAATCTACGGTGGCTATACCTGTATCAAGGGGCGGCAACTGATCGAGCAGATCGACCATCCGACCCGCCTGCAACAATCGCAGAAAAAGCAGCTGGACGGTTCCTTCACCGCCATTGGCACCGAACAAGCGATGGACGAGATCGCCGTGCAACTGCAGGCGATACTGGACCAGTACGGCCCGCGCAGCATCGCCAGCTACAACGGCACCTACTCTTACCAGAATTCCGCCGCCCACGACGTGGCCAGGGCGTTTCACGCCGCCATTGGGTCGCCCTCCTACTACACCAGTGTCACCATCGACCAGCCGGCCAAAGTGGCGATCGGGCCCACCCGCATGGGCTGGTGGAACGGCGGCAGCCACATGTGGAACGACTCTGACGTGGCGCTGATCATCGGCAACAACACGCTGGTCTCGCACTTCTCTATACCCGGCGGCATCCCCTCCTTCAGCCCCAGCAATGCCCTGCGCGCGGGCAAGAAGCGCGGCATGAAGGTGATCTGTATCGACCCTCGCGAGACCGAAGTCGCCAGCCGCGCCGACCTGCACTTGCAGGTGCGCCCAGGCCATGACGCGGCCGTGGTGGCCGCTATCATTGCGGTGATACTCGCCGAGGAACTGCACGACAAGGCGTTCTGCGCCCACCACAGTGAAGGGCTGGAGCAACTGCGGGAGCAAACCCGGCGCTTTACACCGGAGAACGTCGCAACGGCAGCCGGCATCCCTGCCAACCAGATTATCGAGGCTGCCCGCATGTTCGCCGCCGGACCGCGCGGTACGGCGGTCACCGGTACAGGACCTGAGATGGGCCCCCACCCCAACCTGCTGCAACACCTGGTGCAATCGCTGAACGCCATCTGCGGTCGGCACTACCGCGAGGGTGAACGCCTGCCCAACCCGGGCGTTCTCACGCCCGTCGGACCGCGTGCCGCGCAAGCCACCGGACCGCAGCCGCAATGGTTTACCGACGGCGTGAAGAGCCGTGTGTCCGACAACATCAGTGAAACAGTGGTGCTCTCTCCTTATGGACCGCTGCGGGAAATGCCGACCGCCGTCATCAGCGATGAAATGCTGCTGCCCGGCGCAGGGCAGATCAAGGCGTTGATTTGCGTTGGTGGCAATCCGCTGCTGGCCTGGCCCGATCAGCAAAAGACCCACGCGGCATTGTCCGGCCTTGAACTGCTGGTCTGCATCGACCTGAAAATGTCCGCCACGGCGCAGATGGCCGACTATGTGCTGGCGCCCAAATTGTGCCTGGAGCGCGAGGACGTCACCCTGCTCACCGACATCTGGCACGATAAACCCTACAGCCAGTACACCAGAACTGTGGTGGAGGCCGAGGGCGATAAAATTGAGGAGTGGGAATTTTTCTGGGCGATGGGCAAACGCATGGGCTTGCAAATGAGTATGGCTCATGGCCCCATCGACATGCAGCACAAGCCCAGCAAGTTTGAGTTGCTGGCGAACATCACCCAGGGTTCGCGTGTCCCGCTGCAGGAGATTTACAACACCGAGGGCGGCAAGGTCTTCGATGTGCCGGATATTATCCTGGGCCCAGCCGACCCGGAAACTGCCGGTCGCCTGCAGCTCTACCCGCCCGGACTGGAACGGGAACTCGCGGCGGCGTTTGACGACCTGAGCGCTGCGCATAGCGCGGACTACCCGTTTCTGCTGATCAGCCGGCGCATGAAGAATACCTACAACTCGACCGGGCCTGAACTGAGCCTGCTGAAACGCAAGGGCACCACCAACGGTAAGTCCAACAAGCGTGAGCGTCGCGCCGACCCGTGACCGCGCGCGTAAGCTGCGCGCCAAGGGTTTC
>JANPDE010000074.1:0-3926 GCA_031431315.1 Haliea sp. | reverse complement strand
GGGCAACACCTTCGAGCACCAGCCCGGCATCATGCTGGGCACGCTCGCACTCAAGCTTCGCTTTCGTCGCAGCGCCTAGTACACGCAGACCCCTGGGCTTTGCCGGGGAGGCGCTCGATGTCTATTGGCAGCGGCACTCATGAACCGTCCCTCCGGGGATAAGACCTGAACGCTCAGAAGGCTGGGATATTCGCTCTTCAGGCCTTATCCCCAGAGGGACTCTGGTGTAGTGAACTCGACGGTTGTGACGGTCGCGCGATAAAGGCGATTGGCAGTGGGCATGCTCCGCGGCGAATATCTTGGCTTTCTGAGCAAGCGGGGCATGTCCGCTGCCAATCGCCGCAACGGAGCCTCTGATCGTGATCCATCGACGGATAGCTCAGTACAAGGCCGAGTGCCATTATTTAACCCGTATGCGCAGCGGCAAACAACTCGGCCTGCGCCCGTTGCCAGGCCCCTTTGTATCTTGGATCTTCTGTTCCCGTCAGCAGTTCACCTTTGCGTAACGGCGGATAGAGATCCATAAACGACTTCACCACTGACTCACTCACCCGCTTTTGGAAATGGAAGCGCCGGAGTTGCGAAGGGTGAGTTAGGCCTGCACCGCCAACAACTTCGGCGAGTGCCATCAGCGTTTTCTCATGGAATTGTGCGACGCGTGTCGCTTTGTCAGGTACGACCAGTGCGCGCTGACGGTATTGGTTCTGGGTGGCGACGCCCGTCGGGCAGCGGTCGGTGTGGCAGGACTGGCTTTGGATGCAGCCTACGGCAAACATGAAAGCGCGCGCCATATTTATCCAGTCGGCGCCCAGCGCCATCGTCCTGGCGACGTCGAAGGCTGAAATCATCATGCCGGATGCACCGATCTTGATGCGGCTGCGCAGACCCGCCCCGACCAGCGCGAAGTGTACAAAGGTCAGGCCCTCGCGCAGCGGCATGCCCATATGATCTATAAACTCGGATGGCGCGGCGCCTGTGCCACCCTCTTTGCCATCGACCACAATGAAATCCGGTGTGATGCCTGTTACGAGCATGGCTTTGACGATGGCCAGGAATTCATGCTTGCGGCCGATGCACAGCTTGAAGCCGATAGGCTTACCGCCGGAAAGTTCACGCAGCTGTTGGATGAACCCCATCAATTCCAGCGGTGTGGAGAAGGCAGAGTGTTGCGCTGGCGAAATGCAATCCTGTCCCATCGGCACGCCACGTATTAGCGAAATCTCCAGCGTGACTTTGGCAGCGGGCAGCACACCGCCATGACCTGGCTTTGCGCCCTGCGACAGTTTTATCTCGATCATCCTGACCTGATCGAGCGCCACCGTTTTGACGAAGTTCTCCGGCGAGAAGTGTCCCGCCGCATCCCGGCAGCCAAAATAGCCCGAGCCGATCTCCCAGATGATGTCGCCGCCATGCTCGCGGTGATAGGGCGACACACCACCTTCGCCGGTGTCATGGGCAAATCCACCCGTTCTTGCACCACTGTTAAGTGCGCGAATAGCGTTGGCCGACAACGAGCCGAAACTCATGGCTGAGATGTTCAATACTGATGCGTCATAGGGTTGCGTGCAGTCTGGTCCACCGATGGTAACCCGAAAATTATGGTCCCTCACGTCTCTTGGTGCGAGTGAGTGTGAAATCCATTCATAGCTAGGATCATAAACGTCGAACTCAGTGCCGAATGGCCGCTTGTCGAGCTGCCCTTTGGCGCGCTGGTAGACCAGCGAGCGCTGGTCACGAGAAAACGGCCTGCCGTCCTTTTCGCCCTCAAAGAAGTACTGGCGGATCTTGGGGCGCAAATTTTCCATCAGGTAACGTGCATGGCCGGATATGGGATAGTTCCGCAGGATCGCATGCTCTTCCTGCTTCATGTCGCGGATGCCGAGCCAGGTCAGTGCGGCAAACACCAGAAACGGCAGCACCAGAAACAAAAATGTCGATGGTGTGGTCAACATCTCCAACAGCAGGAGTACGCTGATGATCGCCGCAAGCGTCAATGGCAAAATCCGCTTTGTTAGCGCAATTTTCAATCGATCCATTAGATATTTCCTTCTCGCCACATTTGGATCATGATGACCCAGGCGCGTCCTCCAAGTAAAGTCACGGGAGCCCGGTATGATTGACCCGCAGTGGGCGCAGGCATTTGCTGAAGACTGGATTGCGTCGTGGAATGCACACGACATGGAACGCATTCTTTCGCACTACACCGATGATTTTGAAATGTCGTCCCCGCTTATCGTGGAACGCCTTGGTTTGCCTGAGGGTAAACTCAAGGGAAAGGAGGCTGTCGGTGAGTATTGGCTGCCAAGCCTGTCAATAGATCCACCTCTGCAGTTTGAACTTATTACTGTTTTTTTTGGAATAGAGGAAATAACAATCTATTACAAAAATGTCGGTCGCAGAGTGGTCGCTGAAACTCTGTGCATCAATAGTTCGGGTAAGGCAACACGTGGTATGGCGCAGTGGTCGGTAGCGAAAATCTAATATGAGCATGCGCGGCCACTGCAAGTGCAATAACATAGAAGTAGTCTGGCGCACGCTGGATTTCAGTGTTGTACCAAGAGCGTGCCAGTGTGAGTATTGCCTGGCAAAGGGCGCAGCCTACGTGTCAAAATTCGGTACCGCTGTTGAAGTGCTGATACATAAAGATCGCCTGCACAGCATAATTGCGCACGGCAGCGGAACTGCCCGGTTCCATGAGTGTGGAAACTGTGGTGACCTGGTCTTTGTGACGGCGCAGATCGACGGTGAAATATACGGCGTGCTGAATGCGCTGTGTATGAAGAATAGGCTGGGTTTTCTAGCTCCGGTAAAGACTGACTTCATGAGCCAGACCGAAGAAGAAAGACGAGACCGTTGGCGCCAGAATTGGTGTTGCCCGGTAACCATAATAGGTTAGCACAGTGAGATGCCAGCGGCAGCTCAGTCCGAGACATCAGGTATGAGGGAGTGCATGTAATGCTATCTGATTCAGTCATTGCTACGGCCAGTTTTCTGCAAGGGAGTATTCCTCTTTTGTCATTGACTGCTTACCTGCCCCAGTGGAAGAAAATTGTAGCGACCAAATCCAGCAAGGATATCTCGCTGCAGTCATGGTTACTCTGGAGCGTGTCTGCAGCAATTGCGGTTTTTTATGCGGTGACTCAATATCAGGCTACCGGTCAGGGTACAGCGCTGGTGTTCTCCAGTGCCGTTAACCTGGTGTTCGTTGTCATCACCGTGTACCTGCTGGTTATCTATCGCAAGCAAGAAGCGATTTCCTGAGGAATACCCCATGAGACACATCGAAAGACACCGTACCCGGCGCATCGGATGGCTGCGCGCAGCGGTACTGGGCGCCAATGACGGCATTGTGTCCACTGCCAGCTTGATACTGGGGGTGGCTGCTGCCGGCGCGGGCTCCAGGGGCATTCTGGTGGCGGGTGTTGCTGGACTGGTAGCAGGCGCGATGTCGATGGCGGCCGGCGAATATGTGTCGGTCAGTTCACAGGCCGATACCGAGAGTGCTGATCTGGAGCGCGAGCGCACCGAGTTGGCGGCCGATCCCGTGCACGAGCATGAAGAGATGCAGGCAATCTATGTCGGTCGCGGACTGGACACGGAACTGGCAGGGCAGGTCGCTACCCAGCTGATGGCGCACGACGCATTGGGGGCGCACGCACGTGATGAGCTGGGCATCTCCGAGATATTGAGCGCCCGTCCGGTACAGGCAGCGTTAGCATCTGCCGCGACTTTTTCGGTGGGTGCTATCCTGCCCCTGATCGTCGTGCTCATGGTACCGTTAGTGGCGCTGAAGTGGGCGGTCGCGGCCAGCTCACTGCTGTTTCTCACTCTGCTCGGTGCACTGGCCGCGCGCACCGGTGGCGCGTCCGTGGCTAAGGCAGCTTTAAGGGTGACGTTCTGGGGTGCGCTGGCGATGGCCTTGACCG
>JANPDE010000073.1:0-5601 GCA_031431315.1 Haliea sp. | reverse complement strand
TCAGGTCGCATTCAAAATCAGCGGTGCTGTCCTGCGGGCAGTAGCCCAGGCTCGCGTTTTCCGCCCACTTGACGGCGCCACTATTGGGCGTAATTTCAGCCATCAAACAGCGCAGCAAGGTGGACTTGCCAGCGCCGTTCTCGCCAATGATCGCGAGCCGGGCGCCCGCTTCCAGAATGATGCTGCCTTTTTCGAACAACGGGCCTTCATCAAAGCCGTGGCCCAGTTTGTCCAGCACCAGGGCCTGGCGGTGCAACTTCTTCTCCTGCTTGAACCGGATGAAGGGACTGACGCGGCTGGACGGCTTGATATCGTCCAGCACGATTTTCTCGATGCGTTTGGCGCGTGAGGTGGCCTGCTTGGCTTTGGACGCGTTGGCCGAGAAGCGACTGACAAACTGTTGCAGGTCGGCAATTTCTGCGCTCTTTTTCGCGTTTTGCGACTGCATCCGCTCACGGGCGGCGGTGGATGCCGTCATGAAGTCGTCGTAGTTGCCAGGATAGACGCGTAGTTCGCCGTAGTCGATATCGGCCATGTGGGTGCAGACCGCATTCAGGAAGTGCCGGTCGTGGGAGATGATAATCATCGTGCACTTGCGCGCATTTAGAATGGATTCCAGCCAGCGAATCGTATCGATATCGAGGTTGTTGGTGGGTTCGTCCAGCAGCAGTATATCCGGGTCGGAGAACAGGGCCTGGGCCAGAAGCACACGCAGTTTCCAGCCGGGCGCCACCTGACTCATCGGGCCGGAGTGCAGCGCCTGCGCAATACCGGCACCCAGCAGGATCTCGCCGGCTCGACTCTCCGCGCTGTAACCGTCCATTTCCGCAAAGTGTACTTCCAATTCAGCGACCTTCATGCCGTCATCTTCTGACATGTCGGGCAAGGCGTAGATCTGGTCGCGCTCTTGTTTGACAGCCCACAGCTCTTCGTGTCCCATCAGGACAGTGTCGATCACCGAGTACTGTTCATAGGCAAACTGATCCTGGTTCAACCGGCCCAGGCGTTCGTTGGGCGAAATGGAAACATTGCCGGCGCTGGGCACCAGGCTGCCATCCAGGATTTTCATAAAAGTCGATTTGCCGCAGCCATTGGCGCCGATCAGGCCATAGCGATTGCCATCGCCGAATTTGACCGAGATGTTTTCGAACAAGGGCTTGGCAGCGAACTGCATGGTGATATTGGCGGTAGAGATCAACGGATTATTCCTGACACGGGCGTGTACTTTGGGTGCAATGAAAGTGGGTTTTCAACCAGGGGGGCGTACTTTAGTGATTTAGCGGCGCCAGGGCTAGCCTGCTGTGTGGTAATAATCCAACGCCCCGGCACGTCCTTAAAGTTTGTGAAGCTACTGTTCACGTAGCGCACGTTTACGACCCTAGAGCTTGCGCACCTTGAACTTACGCCCCTTGATCTTGCCATTGAGCAGGCGTCCCAGGGCGATATCCGCCTCCTTGCTCGCGATAGCGACATACGTGGAATTGTCCGTGACGGTAATCTTTCCCACCGCTTTGCCGTCAATACCAGCGTCGCCAGTGAGGGCGCCGAGGATATCGCCGGGACGCACCTTCTCCTTGCGCCCCCCCGCAATGCACAGGGTAACGAAAGCCGGCTGCGGTAAGGTCGCGCCCGTAGAGGGCAACCGCTCGATCGCCTCACATTCCAGTTCGCGCTGTTGGAAAGCACCAATATTCTGCAGCTTGAAGCGCTCGGCATCCACTAACAGGCTGAGTGCCAGACCCTCCCTGCCAGCTCGCCCGGTGCGCCCTATACGGTGCACATAGATCTCGGCATTGCGCGGTAACTCGAAGTTCACGACGGCGGGTAAATCATCAATATCCAGGCCACGGGCTGCGACATCGGTGGCGACCAATATGCGACAGCTGAGTTGCTTGAACTGAATCAACACCTGGTCGCGATCGCGCTGCTCCATATCACCGTGCAGGGCCTGGGCGTCAATGCCGGCCTGATTGAGCGTGTCACAGACATCACGCACCCCTTGCTTGGTATTGCAAAACACTACAGCAGCCGTGGGCTGAAAATGCGCCAACAGTTGCACCAACGCCGCCGACCGTGCGTCTTTATGGCAGGTAAAGAAGCGCTGGACGAGGTGCTGCTCACTGTGCAGCGACTCGACACTCACACGCTGCGGTGCACGCTGGAATCGGCTACTCAAAAGCTGGATGTTCTCGGGGAAGGTCGCAGAAAATAACAGGGTCTGCCGGTTTCCAGGGGTGGCAGCAATGATCGCTTCGATATCGTCAATAAAGCCCATCTCCAGCATGCGATCAGCTTCGTCCAGTACCAGCGTAGTGACACGCTCCAGAGACAGGGTCTCCTTGCGCAGGTGATCCTTGATGCGTCCGGGCGTGCCCACCACCACATGCGCGCCGTGCTCCAGTGAACCAATTTGGGGGCCGATCGCCTGGCCTCCACAGAGCGTAACCACCTTGATATTTTGTTGATAGCGGGCCAGACGCCGGATTTCGCTCGCCACCTGGGAGGCCAGCTCCCGCGTGGGGCACAGAATCAAGGCCTGGGTGCCAAAGTCGCGCGGATTGAGCCTGGTCAGCAACGCCAGCGCAAACGCGGCCGTTTTGCCGCTGCCCGTTTTGGCCTGGCCAATCAAATCCACGCCCGCCAGAGCCTGCGGCAATGCCACCGCCTGAATAGCGGTCATCTCCAGATAGCCCAGACTTTCCAGATTGACGAGTTGGGCCGGTGGCAGGGCCAGGCTGGCGAAAGATCGATTGCTCACGTTGCAGGTCACTACCGGTATGGCAAGGGGGCGGCAGTGTAACAGAGTCGCCATCCCGCGCGCCGGATTCCAGCCACTGGAAATGCCCTGAATAGCCGTAATTCTAACGTAACTATGGCTGCTGGGTGTGGCCTGTGCTTTGCTCTACACTGGGACCAGACAGCTACCCGGCTGTTACGTTAGACGCGAACCAAAGCCAGTCCTAATAACAAGCAGGGGAGCCGTGCTATGACCAACGCACAGATAAGACGCCGCCGGATGCTACAGTACATGGCGACCCTGAGCGTGCTCAGTGCCCTGCCCCCCGCGGTGTTGGCGCAGATCATTACCCGGCAGCCGCCGCGCAGCGCGTTTAACAGCAGGTCCACTGCCGAGGAAGTGACCGCGGGTATCGACCTGAGCGGCAAGACCATCGCCGTCACTGGCGCCAATTCAGGATTGGGTTATGAAACCATGCGTGTGCTGGCCCTGCGCGGTGCCCACGTTATCGGCATTGCTCGCACCCAGGAAAGAGCAGCTGAAGCCTGCGCCACCATCCAGGGTCATACGACACCCATGTTCCTGGACCTCGCCAACTGGGAATCCGTGGTGCGCTGCGCCCAGGGCATCCGCGCCATGAACATCCCGCTGGACGGTCTAATTACCAACGCTGGCATTATGGCCCTGCCGGAACTGGAGTTGGTCAACGCTGTGGAAGCACAGTTCGCCGTCAATCACCTGGGGCATTTCATCCTGATCAATCAACTGCGGGAACCCGTGCTGGCCGCGCCGCAGGGGCGTTTTACATTGCTCAGTTCCAGGGCGCACCGCCGTGCTGACAAGGGCATCGAATTTGACAATCTCGACGGCAGCAAGGGTTATGATCCGTGGCGCGCCTACGGCGTCTCGAAACTCGCCAACGCCCTGTGCGCAAGGGAACTGGCCGCGCAAATTTCCCACACGGACGCCACGGCTAACAGTGTGCATCCCGGAATCATCCCCACCAACCTGGTCAAGAACTTGCCGGCCTGGGAGCGTTGGGGCGCCAAATACCTCGGCTGGATGTTCCTGAAGTCCATCCCCGAGGGCGCCGCCACCACCTGCTATGTGGCTACCAATCCGGCGCTGGTCGATGTGCGGGGTTTCTATTTTGTCGACTGCAATGTGGATGAGGGCGGTACGCCGTACATGCAGGATGACGCCATGGCCAGGAAACTGTGGCAGGTGTCGACAGAGCTGACGAAGGACTATCTACCCACCAACAAGAGCGCCTGAGCGGCGCTGCCAGCGCTTCAAGTACGCTGGTTCTGCAGCAACCTGATCTGGTTTTTCAACCACGCCGACAACCAGAAGTTGGCGCTTTTCTCCAATAGTCCCTGGTGGGCCGCCAATGCGGTAGCGGCCGCCCCGGGCAGGCTCGCCCCCGGCACCTCGCATTGCAGTGGCTGGACAATGTCCAGCAGATGCAGGGCCTCCACGTATTTCTGCTCGGCGAGCTTCAATCGCGCCCGTTCGATGATGGCCTCGGCCCCCCCCGCCAGTTCTATCAGGTCCTGATCGATGACGCTGCGCGGCTGGGCGTACAGCTCGGTAGTAGACTCATGCTTGAACCAGCCCGCGTAATTTTCCCAGATAGCGCGCACGCTCCAGGAGACTTTGCCGTAGCCCTGCCCCACTTCCAGCTCGGCTGGTAACTGAATAGTCGCCATCAGCGTGTGCACGTCCGCACCGGCATTCATCCCTTTTACCGTTTCATCGTGAACATAGAGAATCGCATCGCGCAATACCGTTAATTCAGTTGCGATCAACTCCTTGCCCACCACCGGCGCATGATGTCCGTACAAAATCGTATCGGCTCCCAGGTCCAACACCACCTGCACTGCCGCTGCCACTGTTAATGCATCCCGGTAACGGTCGCCGCGAATCGTCACCAGGTTGGGGAAATGTCCGAAGGGGCAACCGAACAGGTTTCCGGTCAGGCAGATTTTGTGCTGCGGCAACCAGATGATGACAGAGTCGTTGGTTTCCGCCCCCGGCACGGCGATAACCTCGACCTCCAGCCCGCCCAGCGCGAAAGGGAAGCGATCCTCTACGAGGATATCCGGACGCGGCACATCCTGCGGCGGAAAGGCGGTATAGCCATGCTGCGCGTAGTGCTCGAAGGCGCCGCCAAATTTGTCGGTAAAGGCAAAGGCCGACCGCTGGCCACGAAACGTCGCCAGGCGCCCATCGTATGCCTGGTGCTGCGGATTGCTCGCCTGCGCTATAACAGACACGCCGGGATTGTGCTCGCGAAAGTAGGCGACACCACCGACGTGGTCCACATGCCCCTGGGTCAGGATAAGGTAGCGCAGGGGGGTGTCCGAAAACGCAGCAAAATTGTGTTTGATCACCGGCGCTTCAAACCCCATGCCCGCATTGACCTGGATATTGCCTTCCGCCGTTTGCAGCAGGTAGCTGTTCGAGAAGGCCTCGGACAACACAATAAAGTCGTTGATGCGCTGTGCGCCGCCAAACCTGGCCGGGTTGGGTTCGATCGGACGAGATTTGTAGATCGGATTTCTCATAGTGTTACCACATGCCGCTATGCCACTTCCACCTGCACAGGAAAGCGCTCGAAATAAAAGTCAAAACGCGCCCGCAACTGGGCCGGGTCTGCACCGAAATCATCGCGCAGGTTATAGATCACACGCCCCTCCTTGCCGCGCGGGTGCTCATCCAGATAGGCCTGTAACTGCTGGCGCACCTGCGTTGTCATGGCAAGGTTTGCCCGGGCGTAAATGTTCTCTACCATCCCCACGTCATCGGCCATGAATTCGTGGAAGGGCACGTCGATACTTTGATCCGCAGGCAAGAGTGCCCGG
>JANPDE010000072.1:0-3403 GCA_031431315.1 Haliea sp. | reverse complement strand
TCGCGCCACTCAATACCCGCATCCTGCAGTGCCAGGCGCGCGGCGAAGGCACCCTGCTGCAGTCCACTGCGGGAGGCCGTGCGACCAAAGGGGTGTATGCCGATACCAACGATTGCTACGTCCATTGCTGTCTCTCTTGCTCGATTGCCTGAACCACCGCGCTTGTGGAAGTTTTACGCAGCAGGCTGGAAAAAAAAGTTGATAACCTCGTCGCCGTTATCCTCGGTGCGATAGGGTTCGAACACGACCTCCATCGGCATACCGATGCGCAACTTCTTCGGGTCGTTCTCGGTCAGCCGACCTTCCACCCGCACACCACCGGGCAATTCCACGTAGCCTACGCCATAGGGGCGAAAGGTCTCCGCTGTCTCGTTGCTCTTGTAGGGCGTTTTCGGCATGAATTGCTGAATTGTCCAGGTCCACAGGGTGCCGCGACCGGGCAACTCCTCTATTTCCACATCCTGGCCCGAGCAGGCCATACAGGACTGTGCGGCAGGAAAGCTGGCAATACCGCAATGCTTGCAGCGGCTGGCCAGCAGCGCGGGTTTCGCCGCGGGCCAGGTGAATAAACCCTTGGCGATGGGTACTTGCTTACTCATAGTTTCACCTCACAGTCTTACAACAGCACTCAAGCAATTGTTCCCTTGTCATTGGTGCAAGGTCAGCCCGGGCATCCAGTTGGCGTGAAAACCATTGGGCACGCGGCTGGGAATAAACACACGGGCCAATGGGCCGCGCTCGATATCACCGGCACTGAGAATGGACAGGAACGCACCGTCCTCAGGGTGGGTTACATAAGTCATCAGGTAGCCGTCCTCTTCCCGCTCACTGCCAGGGTTGGGCACATGCACCGGCTCCCCCGCGCTGGCACCGGCACCGTAGTCCCAGAAGCTGGCAGCACCGCTATCCATATCGTAGCGGATAACACCGTTGTAACTGTGGCTGGGGCCGTCCCATGCAGCGCTGTCAGAGGCTGCCGCAAAACCGTAGCGATAGCGCAGGCCGCAGCGGCGATCATCCGCGCGGCCAAATTCACAATAGGTGGGTCCGAGTTTCTCATCGCTGACCGCACCGGTTTTCAGGTTCAGTGTCATGCGATGCATGTTGCGAGTCTGGCGTTCACGACCGCTGTTGGGATCGAGCGAAAACGGTACGCTGGCCATCCACACATAGTCCACATAGAGCGTGTCGCCGCTCTGGAAACCGTTGGTGAAGTGCCAGCTGAAAAAAGTCGACTTCTCAAACCAGATCGGCTCACCACCGTCGCGAGGTATGGCGCAAATGCGCGTAGGCCGGTCGCCATGCCAGCTGAACGGATTGCCGCCGGTGAGTCCTGCATCCAGATTCGTAAATGCGGGCGGATAGAAGATCACCACGTAGTCACCGCAGATCTGCATATCGTGCATCACCGCGCGCTCGGGCATCTCAACCACTTTTGACAAAATCTGCTTACCATTTTTATCCATGATACGCAGCGTATAGAACGGCGCGTCCCAGCGCTGCGTGCAGGTCACCAGCTCGCCGGTGCGCCCGCAGATTTTAGGATGGGCCGTCAGGCCGTCTCCCGCCTGCAGAGCACCGTCGTAATCCCATTCCCCGACCGTGGCCAGATCCGCCGTCAGTTCGTGGGCGTTACCCACCTCCCACAGCGCCAACAATTTGCCGCCGTGATACACGATATTGGTATTGGCCAGATTCTTGAGTGGGCTGGGGGGGCCACCGGCAGCGACAGTTTCTGCATCAGGCAGTCGAATTTTACCGATACTGCCATAGCAGGAGCGACCGAGTTTTTCCTCGACCTGAAAGCCCGCGGTGCGCACCCAGCGGTTGCGATAATGTACCCGACCATCCTTGAAGTACACGGCGTGCACCATGCCGTCACCATCGGCGGGATACACGTAGTGGTCGGGCTGCCAGGCGATATTCGGCCCATTGCGCATAAAAGCACCGCGCAAATTCTCCGGAATCGCACCTTCGACGCGCAAGCCGCCCTCGCCCTGCTCGAAGTCGTATTCCTCGAGCACGGGGGCATAACTGCCCTGCAGATAGGGTGAGATGCTTAAGTCCATCTCAGGTCGACTGGTCATGCCGCAAGGCTCCGGGTGATCGTGTGTTTTGTAGTGCGCTAGTTGTGTGTTAGTTGAGTCGAAGGCCCTGCATCCAGTTGGCGTGGAAGCCGTTGGGCACGCGCCCGGGAATATGCACCTTGGCCACCGGACCATTGTCAAAATCACCGGCGCTGAGAATCGACAGAAAGGCGCCCTCACCGGGATTGTGCACAAAGCACATCACCCAGCCATCCTCCTCGCGCTCACTGTCCGGGTTGGGCACATGTACCGGCTCTCCAGCATTGGCCTCGGCGCCAAATTCCCACAACTTGGTCTCGCCCGTCTTGAAATCGTAGCGGCCGGTACAGTTGTAACCGTGTGCATCTCCCCACTCGCGATTGGAGGACGCGGCGAAACCATAGCGATACTCCTTGCCCATGCGACGCTCGTCCACGCGGGAAAACTCGCAAAAGACATCGGAGAACTGCTCGTCGGTTACTTTCTTTGTCGCCAGGTCCAGGGTCATACGATGCATCCGGCGCGGCTGTTTCTCTACCCCGGATCCCTGTTCCGTGCTGAAGGGAATGGAACTGATCCAGACATAATCAAGAATGATCTTGCCGCCCTGCTCAAAACCGTTGCAGAAGTGCCAGCTGAAGAACGGGTCGGTTTCGAACACAGTAGGCTTACCGCTGCCATCACGGGGGATGACGACCACTTTGGTGCCCTGCTCGGGTTCCCACATAAAGGGATTCTCGCCCTTCATGGCTTTTTCCAGGCTGTGGAAGGCAGGCGCGTAGAAAATAATGACGTAGTTGGGTGTGATCTGTAGGTCGTGAATAATGCCCTTGCGCGCAAATTCCACCGGAATGGTCTTCATGTGTTTGCCGCTGGCGTCGAAGATTTGCACTGAGTAATTAGGGCTGTCCCAGCGCTGTGTACACGATACCAGTTGCCCGGTATCGGGGCACACTTTCGGATGAGCGGTCAGCGCATCACCGGGTTTAAGCGTACCGTCGTAGTCGTACAGTCCTACGGTGGACAGATCGTTGTTGAGCAGGTGGGGAAAGCCGCCCTCCCACATCGCAAAGAGTTTGTTGCCATGGTAAATCACATTGGTATTGGCGGTATTGCGCACGGGATTGGGTTCGCCACCGGCGTCAATCACGTCTTGCGGAACCGGCACCATTTTGCCGACGCTGCCGTAGATCATACGGTCGAATTTTCGCTCGGTTTTCAGATGGCTGGTTTCAACCCAGCGGTTTTTGTACTGGACATGTCCGTCCTTGAAGTACACCGCGTGCACCATGCCGTCGCCATCCAGTGGATACACGTAATGGTTGGGCTGGTAGGCC
>JANPDE010000071.1:0-13875 GCA_031431315.1 Haliea sp. | reverse complement strand
GCCTGCCGGGATACGCCGGTCTTGGCAAAGATAGACTTGAGCTGCGCCCTGGCTGTGTGGTGCGAGATTTGCTGAGCGCTGGACACCTGCGTGAGGCTGAGGCCGCGCGCCAGCAGGGTGGCGACATTGGCTTCCGCCGGGGTCAGTGCGAATAGTTCCCCGAGGATCTGGCGCTAAGTAGACTCGTGCAGGTCGGGGTCACTGATGAACACCGCCGCGGAGGGGCTGGACTGGCCGGATGACCAGGCCCAGATCGGCGCGCCCCGCCGAGCGCGGCACGCGCAGTGCCCGCACTACCGAGGTTTCGCCGCGCAACTGTGCCTTGATAATATCAGCCGCTTGTATGGCTTGACCCCAACGGAAGCCAACCTGAACAGCGTTGCATCCTTCGCGGGAACGGAGACGCTATTAAGAAAAGTCGCTACGCCGTGTCTGGCCGCCATTGGGCTATCCACCTCACGCGCCAAGGCCATGGCGGCTACACGGTCAGTTTACTTGGCACAATGTACAAGGTTACTATAATCTGTGTACGGATAATAAATGCAGCAACACTATGAGGTGTAGTGGGCGATGGCCATGATCACACAAACGTTCCTCTACTTGGATAACATGGTAAATAGGGATAAATATCTGTCAGGGATCACCAGAAGAATCGACTATTTCAAAGACAGACGATCTTCAGTCGCCAAGCGGGTGATCGACGATTTGGATGAAATCGCGCCTGAGAAAGTTTATTTTGTACCCGAAGTAGACGCAGCGGTGCGCAATATTGGTATCTTAAAGCAATCAATCAGGGAGCGAGGTCGTTTGATCGCCCGCAATACGGATACTGGATGGATCGACAGAAAGTTAGCTCAGCCATTAGTTAAGAATAAATCGTTCCTGACTGCGCAGATCCCGATTTTGACCGAAAAACTCTTGAACTTATTCGATAGAAAACGCCAGAAGGATTTACTTTCAAAATATTTTGAGAATGCGTTTGCAAAGGGTACAGGTGTATTGGACTGGACCATAGCACACCAGGCAATCGTCGATCATTTCGGTGAGTCGGCGATTGTTACGCCAACCTTCAGGAAAGGCGATCTCTTCTTTTTTGATCATTTGCTGGTACATAGGACCCAATGTGTGCCGAATTTTGCGGAAAAAAGATACGCGATTGAGAATTGGTTCTTTGACTCGGTAAACTTTCCAAAAAGTCAGATACCGATGAAATGGTGACTCATGTGCCGACAACGGGCCAATCATTTTAGGTCTGATCGCACGCCCGGGCTGTATGCATTTACACAGGAGACCGAAGAGAATGGCGGTTTACAATAACAACAGCCAGGTTGTCACTGACCTGCCGCGATTCCGGCTACACTCGGGGCGGTTGCTCTTGAGCCGCTGTGCGAACCAGCCACGGAAGGCCTGAATCCTGCCTGCAGCAAAAACTCTGCCGCCGAACCCAAATCTCACCCGAGTGAGACCGAGGAAACGAGTGCTGGCCGTATACATACTCGGGGTGATTTGCCTGCTCGGAATTGGCTTGTCCAATTTTCTTATTGATCCCTACCTGTTCTTCGAGTCGCCACGCTTCGATGGCATCAATCGCTGGAAAACCCGTTTCTTCTGGCATCAGCTCGAGACCAAATCCAACTTGGTCAGAGACGCTGGCATCGACACGCTGATCGTGGGCACCTCGACCGCCGGGGATTCACTCAATCCACAGCACCCCGCATTCCGTGAGGCGCGTGCGTTCAATTTTGCGATTGCGGGCAGCACCCCGCGGGTTCAGCGGCTCGCCTTCGCGCATGCCATGCGTAGCAACCCGATCCGATCATTGGTCGTATGCATCGATCAGTTTGCATACAACGAATACCTCACCAACATTACTCTGGAAAACTGGGCGACCAGATTTGTGCCAACGCATTCTAAATACGAGCGCTGGATGCGCTGGCGCCAAAGTATTGAAGCGCATCTCGCAAAATTATTCTCTTGGCCAACGCTCAGCGATACAATCGCAACGCTAGAGTCCCAGGACGCCCGTAGGCGCGACGATATACGCGCCAATGGGTTCTGGATCAAGCCGCGCCTCGCGAAGTCTCAATACGGGGCATTCGAGGCCATCGAGCGATATTATCTCACCGCGGGTTGGTTCCCGGATCCTGCTCGCCGATTTGCGCTAGGTACAGAAGCTGGCCACCAGAAGCTGGACGAACTCCGCGAACTGCTTGCCGGCGCGCGCGATGCCGGCGTCTCGGTGACGATCGCAATCATGCCTTCCCACGCCCGGTTCAACGAAGCGATGCACGAGGCGCGACTGTGGGACGACTTCGATGAACTCAAGCGGCAGCTGGTACGGCTGGTGAACGAACGATCTCTGTCCGATATGCGAATTCCGGTGTGGGACTTCAGTGGCTACAACAGCATTGGCATGGATCCGGTAAAGGATGCGGCCTTGGAGACGCCTTGGTTCAAGGATTCGATACACCCTACGGCGGCGACCGGCAAGTTGATGTTTGATCGGATGTTCGTGTCCGGACAGTCGAGCACAGCGCTACCCGAGGACTTCGGTCGCAAGCTCACGGCTAAAGATCTCGAGTCGCAGCTAGTTGAGGCAACGACGCGGCGCGATGAATACCTCAGGATGAACAAGGTCGACGTCGAGGACATCCGGCGCCTGGCGACACAGACGCGTAACTGGCGCGCCACTGCGGATCCGACGGGTCGCTGAACCTATGCTCTTCAATAGTTACACATTTATCTTTCTGTTCCTACCATTGTGTCTCACAGGATTTGTATTGGCTCGCCGTGCTGGCGGCGTATATCCGCTCGGTTGGTTAGTGCTGATGTCAATCGTGTTTTACAGCTGGTGGAATCCGGCTTACCTCCTACTGCTGGCCGCGTCAATCGGTCTGAACTACAGCAGCGCCCGTGCCCTCGCGCTTGCGCAAGCGCGCTCCGCCGGGCACTCGCGCATAATCCTGGCCGCTGCCGTCTGCGCGAATATTGCACTTCTCGGCTATTTCAAATACCTGGATTTCCTGATCGGTATCCTAAACCAATCCGTCGGGACGGAACTGCCGCTGCCGCATCTGATCCTCCCGCTGGCGATCAGCTTTTACACGCTGCTCCAGATCGCCTTCCTGTGCGACATTCACAGCGGTAAGGTCGTGGATCTCCGCTTCGACAATTACCTGCTGTTTGTGACCTTCTTCCCGCATATGATTGCTGGTCCCATCATCCACCACAGCGAGATGATGCCACAGTTCCGCGAGCTCGCCGGCAAGCCCTTCGATACCGGCATGCTCGCACGTGGACTTTTCGTTTTTGCGCTCGGATTGTTCAAGAAGGTGTGCATCGCGGATTCGCTCTCACCTGCCAGCGACGCCGGCTTCACCGCCGCCGCCACGCTGGATTTCTGGAGCGCGTGGACGACGGCACTCGCCTATTCGCTGCAGCTCTACTTTGACTTCAGCGGCTACTCGGATATGGCGATTGGTCTCGCACTCATGTTCGGAATCGCTTTTCCGTTCAACTTCAATAGCCCTTACCGAGCCTGTGACATCCAGGAATTTTGGCATCGATGGCATATAACATTGAGTCGCTTTCTCAGAGACTACGTCTATATAGGCTTCGGGGGCAATCGCCGCGGTACCTTTTTCACTTACCGCAACTTGTTCCTGACTTTTCTGGTGGGCGGCATCTGGCACGGCGCTGGATGGCCCTTTGTACTCTGGGGAGTGATGCACGGGGCCGCCATGGTGGTGCACCGCGCGTGGACGCGTCGCGGCCTGTGCCTGCCGAATATATTCGCATGGCCACTTACTTTCCTGTTTGTCGTGGTGGCGTTCGTGATGTTCCGTGCGCCGGACTTGACCAACGCTCTACAGATCTACGGCGCGATGCTGGACATCGGGAACTTCGACTACACTACGGTGTGGCAGTGGCGAATAGATTCCACAGCCTCAGTATTCCTGCTATGGATGAACGCGCTGGATTGCGTCGGCATCGGCCTCGACGGCTGGGTTTTCCTGGTGTCATCTCTCGGGCTCGCCCTGTTCGGTCGGAATTCCAATGTGCTCGGTGAGGACTTCAGGATCACCCCTGTTTGGGCGCTGGCAACGGTCGTCATGCTCATTACCGGTGTGCTGGCGATCGTGAGCGACCGGCCGTTCATCTATTTCCAGTTCTGATTTCGCACCAGACAGCTGATGCCGAAGTAAAACCGCATCGTCATCAATGCAGAGGTGGTGGCCCAGACCAGGCTAAATAGTTGGGGGCTCCCGACAAGCCGAGAATTCTGACAGAGCCGTCAACCCAGGGAGGCGACACTTTTTAGCACCAGCCGTACCAGTTCCGCCTGCCGGGATACGCCGGTCTTGGCAAAGATAGACTTGAGCTGCGCCCTGGCTGTGTGTTGCGAGATTTGCTGAGCGCTGGACACCTGCGTGAGGCTGAGACCGCGCGCCAGCAGGGTGGCGACGTTGGCTTCCGCCGGGGTCAGTGCGAATAATTCCCCGAGGATCTGGCGCGATGTAGACTCCTGCAGGTCGGGGTCACTGATGAACACCGCCGCGGAGGGGCTGGACTGGCCCTCGCTCCACTGGGAGGCCGGCACCGGCCGGATGACCAGGCCCAGATCGGCGCGCCCCGCCGAGCGCGGCACGCGCAGTGCCCGCACGATCGAGGTTTCGCCGCGCAACTGTGCCTTGATAATCGTAGTCAGTGCCTGCTGCAACTCCTTGTTGATATCACGCCCCTCGATGTGCAGTCGACCGTCACGCAAGCTGAGTCCCTCGCCCTGGTCGAGCAGGGCCCTGCCCACCGCATTGGTTGTCAACAAACGCCCCTGCTCATCAAGGATGATGCTGGCAACTGACAGCTGGTTCACGGCACCGGCATAGACGTCCCGTTCCGAGGTCATGCGATTGAGCCTGGCGTAAACTTCGATTGCCCGGCGTAAATGCGGTGTGAGCTCGGTGAGCAGGCGCCGCTCCCTGGCTTTGAATCGTACCTCGTTGCTGCGGCGTGAGGCGCGCAGCCGCGCCAACATACCTCCGGGTTCAGCGGTATCCACGCCCAGGATGCGGAACAGATCGATGGGTTTGAGGTAATGCAGGTAATAGTCCGATGCCAGGAGGTCCTTGTCTGGCAGGATATCCTCCAGTGCAATCACCTTGTCCAAAGGCAAATTAACAAACGGATCCAACGAGAAGAATTGTTCGCGGTAGGCGCTGACTTCCCAGTCGTTGGGGTCAGCCAGCGCTACGCTGTCACTCCTGCGATCCTCATCGGGGCGTACGCAATTCAGTATGACCCCAAGGTCATCGGCGGTGGGCGGACGCAGCACCAGTGAAACCACTTGCGCGTCCAGGGCCTCGCGCAGAGCGGGTAGCGCACTTTGCCAGGGTTGCTCCTCCAGTGCGCCCTGGTAAATGAGTCCCACCAGGTGGCTGAAGGTATTGTCAGTCCGCTGGGGTGACATCAACGGTGAGTCAGACTATTTCTCGAGGTTGGAGAGATCGGCAGTGATCTCCACCAGCGGTTTGGGTCGACCGATTCCCCAGCCCTGCAAGTAGTCGACGCCCATCTCCTCCAGTTTGACTATGATTGCGTCGTTCTCCACGGATTCGGCGATGGTCTCCTGACCGAGGAAATGTGCGAGATCATTGATCGAGCGGGCCATGGCGTAGTCGCTGCGGTTTTTGTCGATACCCCTGATGAAGCTACCGTCGATTTTCACGTAGTCGACAGGTAATTCGCGCAAATAATTGTGGCTGGCCAGGCCTGTGCCAAAATCGTCGATGGAAAACTTGCAGCCGATATTCCTGAAGGCGCGGACAAAATCGGCTGCTTTGACCAGATTGGAAATAGTACCGGTCTCAGTGATTTCAAAACACAGTCGACTCGTGCCGACACCGAATTCTGAAATCTGCTCCAGCAGATATTCCATAAAGCTGTCATCCGTAACACTGGCACCGGAAAGATTAATCGCCAGGTTGGGCACGACTTTCTGTTCATCCATCAAGCGGCTGATCCACGTAAAGGCCTCGCGCACCACCCAGCGGTCTACCAGGGTCATAAAGCCGTAGCGCTCCGCAGAGTGGATAAATTCCCCGGGTGAGGAAATCGAGCCATCCTTATTGATGAGGCCGAGCAGCAATTCATAGTGCAATGTGGCATTCGTACGGTCGTTAACGGCCGTTTGCAGGATGGGCTGGGCGCGCAGGAGAAAGCGATTGGAGGCAAGCGCATCCTCCAGATCCTGCCGCGAGCGTGTCTTTTCGAGTTTATACTTGCTGATCCGGCTCTGTTCCTCCTCGAATTGCACGACCCGATTGCGTCCCCGCTGCTTCGCATGTCGCATGGCGGATCGGGCTTCGTCTATCACTTCTTCGACGTCGGGACTGTGTTCGAAGATCGCTGCGACGCCGATGGAGACGGTGAAGCTCACATCTTCGCCCTCGATGTCGATAGAACCGGCTTCAATATCGCTGCGTATTTTCTCGGCTATCTGCACAGCCTGTTCCAGGGAGCGGTCCAGCAGCAGCACGGCAAATTCATCGGCCTCGAACCTGGCCGAAGACGATTTCTTGCCGTGCATTTGAGCCAGAAGTTTTGCGAACTCCAACAGCACCTGGTCGCCGTTGATCCGGTCGTATACCTCGTTGACCAATTTGAACTGGTCGATATTCAGGTACAGTACAGCATGTTGGGAGTGCTTAAGATGGCTGTGGCGCAGGGCGCGTTTCATCTGGTCGACAAATGTATCGCGATTGATCAGCTTGGTCAGGAAATCGTGATTGCGCGCGAAGCTGAGGGTTTTCTGCACATGCTCCAGGGTGTGATACATACTCTGGTCGACCACGGAGAGCTTGTCCGCTGGTGCCGGGGGCTGTACGCCCTGGCTCAATTGCCTGGCAAGCTGTATGGCACTCAGGTCGGCAACTTTCTGTCCTCTTTCATTGACAAAAATATAGCGGTCTCGCGCCGGGCTGATCCAGGCAAGCTGCATGCGCTTTTTCCTGCCGCTTTTGTCCCGGTACGTGAGCCAATTTTCTTTTTCCAATTGTTCAACACGATTTACCCAGCGGCGTAAGCGGGGCAGGTCTTCAATCCTGGCGCGCACTTCCGCGGGTTCAGGTTCAATGTTTGATAGTTCCTCCCGGACAACGGGTACGGATTTGACCTCGACTGTCCCCGCCAATATGTCGCGTAATCGCTCAAGCACTTCTTCATGGGCGATGTTAGTGGGTAGTGCGCTCGAAATCTGTTGGCCGATCATGTCGATGAAAGGTTCTGCCTCCATGCTGCGCTGTACACTCAGGTCATCATCAACCTCGCTGTGTTGTCGTTCCTCCAGCCACAGGCAGAGCAGGTCCAGGGTCCTGATCTGTTCACTCCAGCTTGTGCTTTCGGGGCCGTTCCTGACATGCGTTAGCACGAGCAAGTCACGCCAGCCGGTTTCGATAAGGTCTAGCAACACTTTTGGCGCTGACGGCGGCCGGATCCTGGCGTTAAGTATTTTGGCCACCTCGTGCCTGGCCTCTGCCAGCTTCTGCTGTCCTTCCTGAGTGCGCACTACCCGGTCGATATTACGCGACAGGGCACGCTCCTGCTGTTGCGCCAATTTTTCGACTTTCACCAGTGCGGTTTCAAACACTGAGTCATCAGTCTCATACTCCGCGACGATGTCATCCACAATAGTGTTGATGCGGCTTTCCAGCGCCCTGTTGGGAAAATTTGCGGAGGCAGCCAGGCGCGAGAGCTTGTTGACCACGATTCGAGCGGTATGGCTGTGGTCGACGAAGAAGCGAGGGTCCAGCAGTGCCAGTTTTGCCAACGGGATTTGCAGATTACCCAATGCGGGTTTCAGGTTGGCGCTCACGTCCAATTGGGACTTGATGGTGCCAAAGAGGTTGTCAACCATGTCCAGTTGGTTGAGGCTGTCCGCGGTGAGGCCACTGGTGTTCTGCAGGCCGCCAATACGATCCTTATTGTCGGCCAGATAGGCGCGCAGGGAGTCACTCTGTTGTACCTCCTGCCGTACTTGAGAATTGCGCTGCAGTGTACTCAGCGCCTTGGCTATCAATTGCGCATCGGCCAGCCTACTCTGGTCCACATCCGTGCTGGCGACAGTAGCGCCGCCCCAGGTGCCGCTCATGGCTACGCCACGAGCCAGTGCATTACCATCGGCAAGTCCCTCGGCTTCGCGCTTGAAGTTGAGGGCATCGACTACAGAACGGTACAGATTGGCGGGATGTCCCGTACCCAGCACCCCGTCAAGTTGTCCACCCAGTTGCCGGTGAAACTGGTTCAGCTCGTTAATTGCCGATGTCAATGGGGCAATGGAGTCGCGCTGTGCATGGAGTTGGGCTGCGGATACCGACTCCGCTTGTTGGGCATTGGCTTTGGACTGACGTAAGGCGGGTTCTGGCCTGCGCAATGGTCGCTTGCGGTTAAGCATTGTGCCCTTATGCTGAATTTCTTTTTCGATGTTGGGCAGGATATTGTGCTCCGACAACAGGGTGTTGTAGGGCGCGTAGTAGCCACCCAATTGCCGGATAAAGCGCTTGGCAAAATAATCGAAGATATGTGAGAACACGCTTTGGGGAATGTTTTCATCTCGCAAGGCGCGCTGGAAGGCGCGGCACAATTGCCGCACGTGAATGGGCAGTCGAACGCGGTTGGGATCCACATCAATCAGGACTGCCAGGCGCACTGTCAGCGCTTCAAGGGCAATTTTGTGCAGATCCTCTCCCAGTGTAACCGTGCGATCGATTGCCAGATAATCCTCAAATTCCCGCAGGTCTATCAGGTCCAATTCTTCGTTGCTACCGACGGTGAATTGCCAAAACTGGTCGTCGCCGCCTTCCGGAGTCAAATCCCGATAGTAGTCAGTGATCTGTCGCATGACTCGCGCGGTGACAGTGTTACCCCTGGTCTTCAAAATAGTCATCGCGTCGAAGTGGAAATTTTTGCCGCTATCGAGCACCTTGATGCGCGAGGCAAGCTCCAACAGATAGCCGGTCAGAGCGACCATAAAAGGCGTCAGTACAATTTGTAGTTCTTCCAGACTGCGCGCTTTCAGGGTATCCAGCAGAACGGCGTACTCTGCGGTTGCGGCCAAGGTGGACTCTTCGGCATGCTGACTTGCCGCGGAATCGGAATCCGGTACAGCACCTCCCGCAATAGCGTCACGGTAGTAAGCCGCCATACCCGACTCAGCAGCAATGAATTCCAGCGTAAGCTTGTCACGGTAGCGCTTGGCGATCTTGACTTTGGCTTGTTTTGTCGGGCTTTGCGTAGTGCCTGGAATGGACAAAGTGGCCGTGGAGCCCAGTTCAATCGCCAGGGGACCGGTCAATTCAGGATTGTCCGACGTTTGCGCCACATCCAATTGCAGGCGACCGTCCAGCAAAGACGACAGTTGACCGGCCAGGCGCACCGCATTATTCAACAGCAGGGTAGCTGAAAGAGATCCTGGCTGTGCTGGAGCGTTGGACATCATACCTCTGGTCGCGCTGTGCTGCAGTCGTTCGACGCTGTAGTTATCATTAGTGCCGGATTGGCCGAAGTATACCTTGATATGCTGCCGCGACAAGAACCCGCCATGCATTGGTCGCCAGTCATGGCTGGGGGTTAGCGGCATCCAGAAAGGCGGGTTTCTCACCGCCGCCATGCACGGCAAAATTTGTACCGCTGACGTACGACGCCAGTGGCGATGCGAGGAAGAGGCAAGCGTGGCCGACATCTGCAGGCACCGCCATGCGGCCCAGGGGAATGGTAGACCCGATCGCGGCAATACCGTCCTCATCGCCATAATGCAAATGGGCCTGTTCGGTCACCGTGAGGCCGACGATCAGGGCATTGATGCGCACTTTGGGCGCCCATTCCACCGCCAGAGAGGTGCCCAGGTTCACCAGGCCCGCCTTGGCCGCGCCATAGGCAGCGGTCCCGGGTGAGGGGCGAATCGTGCTGACACTGGCGATATTGATGATACAGCCTCCTGTCACCTGTTGTTGCATGACCCTGTTGGCCACCTGACTGAAATTCAGCGGCGCGATCAGGTTGAGGCGGATGATGGATTCCGAGAATCGCGGTGATGCGGTGGCGGCCTCGGCGTAGGGGGCGCCTCCGGCATTATTCACCAGCACATCGAGGCGGCCAAAACGCTGCACCGCGAAAGCGACACAGGCTTCGATCTGCTCGTAATCCCGGACGTCGCAGGTGGTAAACAAGGCTTGGCGCATGCCACTCGCCGGGAGGGATGCAGGCGCTGACCTGCCGCATATCAGCACGTTTGCACCGGCAGCCAGAAAAGCTTCGCTGATCCCCCTGCCTACGCCCTTGCCGCCGCCGGTGACGATGACTGTCTGGCCGGTAAAATCCAGCGGGTTGTCCATAACACGTCTCCTGATAGCAACAACTACGGTACGAAAGCCCGGTGCTGCGCCGCGCTTGAGATCAGACCGTGATTTACATAATATGCTCGGGCTGGGCGTATCCTAACCGAATTCCCGTTGGCTGGAAATTTAAGGCTGGCGCTCATCGACAAGCAGACGGGAGAATCCATTCGCAGTTGCCATGTTGTACTACCAGCAACTGCACAGCATCGGGAATACGCTCTATGACAACTGAAAGCTTACCCGTGCTCGCCATTCTGGGCGGCACCGGGGATTTGGGGACAGGCTTGGCCCGGCGCTGGGCGCAGGCGGGATACCAGGTCATCATCGGCTCGCGCACACTGGACAAGGCCGAGGCCGCCGTCGCGGATTTGCGCGAAGTGATGGCAGAGCGCGGCGTCGCCGAAGTGACGGTGCGCGCGATGGAAAACCTGGCTGCGGCAGCCGCCGCCGATATCGTTACACTGACTGTCCCGTTCAGCCACCAGGCAAGTACGCTGGAACTGGTAAAACCTGCTTTGCAGGGCAAGATACTGATCGATGTAACCGTCCCCCTGCTGCCACCCAAAGTCGCCAGGGTACAGTTACCACCCCAGGGCAGCGCGGGACAAATCGCCCAGGAATTATTAGGTGAAGGGGTTGATGTAGTGTCCGCATTCCAGAATGTCGCTGCCGTGCACCTGCAGGAAGGCCACGGATTGCAATGCGATGTGTTGGTCAGTGGCAACAAGAAAGCCGCGCGCGATTCCGTGGTCAAGTTGGTGGAGGCGGCCGGAATGCGCGGCTTGCACGCCGGTATGATCAACAATGCCGCTGCTGCCGAAGCGCTCACCTCGGTACTGATTACGATCAACAAACAGTACGGTTGCCATGCGGGAATTAAAATCACCGGGTTGGACGACACACATTAGATGGCGGCTTCTCTGGAGCTGATCCCCCTGCAGGGTTTCCCGCTGGTAGAACCCGGTGATGATCTCGCACAGCTGATATTTTCTGCGCTGCGCGACAATGGCCTGGACCTGCGCGAGGGTGATGTATTGGTGGTGGCGCAAAAAATCGTCTCCAAGGCGGAGAATCGTTATGTGCGGCTGGCAGATGTCGATGTCAGCCCCGAGGCACAGGCATTGGCGGAACAGGCGGGCAAGGATCCCCGGCTGGTGCAACTGATCCTGCAAGAGAGCACGGAAGTGTTGCGAGTTCGCCCGGGCGTGATCATCGTTGAACACCGCAACGGTTATGTACATGCCAATGCCGGTATCGATAAATCCAATATCCGCAGGGACGCGAACGATCCGCGCGTCCTGCTCCTGCCGACAGACCCCGATGCCTCGGCGCGTGCCTTGCGCAGCGGTCTCGCTGCTTGCGGCGCCATTCCTCCCCAGGTCATTATCAATGACAGTACGGGCCGGGCCTGGCGTAACGGCACGGTGGGTTTGGCCATCGGGACAGCAGGACTGGAGCCGCTTAACAACCAGATCGGTGATGTGGACATGTTCGGCAATGTGCTGGAAGTGACGGAACCGGCCGTGGCGGATGAGTTAGCGGCCGGAGCGTCCCTGGTGATGGGTCAGGCGGCCGAGGCCTGTCCGGTCGTGCTGGCACGTGGGGCAGGTTTGAAGCCCGCCGCATGTGGATCAGCCGGATTGCTGCGCGACAAGTCGATCGACATGTTCCGCTGATGATTGCTGCCCCGAATTCTGTACTCGCCCTGTCCGGGGGTGTGGGCGGCGCGAAACTGGCACTGGGCCTGGCGGATATCCTGCCGCCGGGACAATTGCACGTGTTGGCGAATACCGCAGATGACTTCAGGCACCTCGGGCTCCACATCAGTCCCGACATCGATACGTTGCTATACACGCTCTCCGGAAACGCCAATGAGATGCTGGGTTGGGGGCGATCGGAAGAGACATGGAACACCATGGATGCCTTGCGACGCCTGGGTGGCGATACCTGGTTTCGCCTCGGCGACACCGACCTGGCGACACACCTGTGGCGTACCGGCCTGCTCGATCAGGGCGAGAGTCTGCTGGGCATCACTGGTCGCCTTGCGCGGCAGTTGGGCATCGCCAGTCATATTCATCCCATGTGTGAAGAACGGGTGCGCACCACGGTACGCTGTCAGGGACGCGACCTGCCGTTTCAGCAGTACTTTGTAAAAGAGCAGTGCAAACCCGCGGTCACCGGGTTCAGCTTTGAGGGCATTGCGGATGCCCGGCCCAACGCCAATGTGTTGACCCTGCTGCAGGGTACGGCTTTTGCCGCAATCGTGGTGTGTCCCTCCAATCCCTTTGTCAGCATCGATCCGATACTGCAGATTCCGGGTTTCTGGCAACTCCTGCGTGACAATCCCGCACCTGTGGTGCTGGTTTCTCCCATTGTGGCCGGTATTGCGATCAAGGGTCCGGCGGCCAAGATGATGGCGGAGTTAGGCCTGCCCGTCACTGCGCTTGGGGTAGTGCAATACTATTGTGAACGCTACCCCCAACTGCTGGACTATTTCGTAATCGATGAGAGTGACGCTACACTGGCGAGTGACGTTGCCGGATTGGGAGTACACGTCAAGGTGGCACCGACAGTCATGAAAAGCCGTGAGGACAAGCAGCGTCTGGCGCGTTTTGCACTGGATCTGGCGGCGGGCTAGGGCGTATGGCGCAAGCGCTGGTTCCACTCAAGGACCTGGTACAGGCGAAGTCGCGCCTGGCGGGTCTGTTGCGTCCCTCCGAGCGCCGCGCGCTGGCGCAGGCCATGGTCGAGGATGTGCTCAGTGTGCTCGCCCTCCATAGTGACATCACTCGCATCACCCTCTTGTCCGACGATCCGGGTGCCGGCTTGCTGGCGCAGAAGTATGGGGCGCAGTGCTGGTCGGAACAATCATTGGGCACGCAAGGGTTGAACGCCCTAATCCAGCGCGCGAGCGAGCAATTATTGGCACATAGCGAGGAGTCCCTGATAGTCCTGCACGGCGATTTGCCCTTGTTGACGGGGGATGACATCAGCGCAGTGCTGGTTAGCCAACGGACGTTGCAAGGACTCATAGTCGGTTGCGATCGCGTCGGCAGTGGTACCAATCTGCTGGCCTTTGACACCGCCTGTCTGCCGCGCTTTTGTTTCGGCGTCGACAGCTGTGAGGGGCATAAGGCTACCGCCCAAAGCGCTGGCATACCTGTACAAATACTGCAAAGATTGGGAGTCAGTGTGGATGTGGATGACGCGTCGGATTTACAATGTGTCATGGCGCACCTGACTCTTCGCCCCCAGGGGAATACGGCGCAGTTGCTCAATAACACGGCGCTGGGCGCTCGTGTTACGCTGGCCCTTGCGACCCTGCCGGGCGATAAAAGTGTTGGCAATGATGTGAACAAGGGAAAAGCAAATTGATGTCAGAATGGCAATGCATGCGTGGGCAGTTGCTGCAGGGCGTGGCGCTCAGTGATGCGCAGGCATTGTCGCTGGCGGATTTCGCAGACACCGCCGCTCTGGTCGAGAC
>JANPDE010000070.1:0-1690 GCA_031431315.1 Haliea sp. | reverse complement strand
GACCAGGCCAAGAAGCAGGCTCCCTGTATCATTTTCATCGACGAAATTGACGCTGTGGGGCGACACCGGGGCGCCGGCCTCGGCGGTGGTCACGACGAGCGCGAACAGACCCTCAACCAATTACTGGTGGAGATGGACGGTTTTGAGGTGAATGACGGTGTGATCGTCATCGCCGCGACCAACCGCCCCGATGTTCTGGACCCGGCTCTGCTGCGACCGGGGCGATTTGACCGCCAGGTGGTGGTGAGCCTGCCGGATATCCGCGGCCGTGAACAAATACTAAAAGTGCATATGCGCAAGGTACCCCTGGCGGAGGACGTGGAGGCTTCCAAAATCGCCCGTGGTACCCCTGGCTTCTCCGGAGCTGACCTGGCGAACCTGGTCAATGAGGCCGCGTTGTTTGCGGCTCGCAGCAATGTGCGAACCGTCGGCATGAACCAGTTTGAGTTGGCCAAGGATAAGATCATGATGGGCGCCGAGCGCAAGTCCATGGTCATGTCCGAGGATGAAAAACGCAATACGGCCTACCATGAAGCTGGCCATGCCATTGTCGGCCGCCTCGTGCCGGAACACGATCCAGTCTACAAAGTGAGTATTATTCCACGAGGACGGGCTCTGGGCGTGACCATGTTTCTGCCTGAGGAAGATCGGTATAGCCACAGTCGCCGGTTTATCATGAGCCAGGTCTGCAGCCTGTTTGGCGGCCGGATTGCGGAGGAAATGACCCTCGGCAAGGATGGTGTGACCACGGGCGCATCGAACGATATTCAGCGCGCGACGGACATTGCCCGCAAAATGGTCACTAAATGGGGCCTGTCGGAAAAAATGGGGCCGCTGATGTATGACGAGGCAACCGAGGAGGTGTTCCTGGGTCGCAGCGCCGGTCAGCAGCATCTGACGGTTTCCGCGGATACCGCCAAGCAAATCGACCAGGAAGTGCGGCGCATCATTGATGAATGCTATGCCACCGCCCAGCGAGTGCTCGAGGAAAATGTCGACAAGTTGCACCTGATGGCGCAAGCGCTGATGCTCTATGAAACCATCGATGCCGCACAGATCGATGACATTATGGCTGGACGCGAACCCAGGGAGCCCAAGGACTGGGGCGGTAGCGGCAGTGGTGATACCCCGGAGGCTGTCGTGCGAACTGAACAGCACGGCTCAGGTAGTCCAATTGGCGGGCCTGCCGGCGAGCACTGAACCCGGGCAGGAGAGTGTCCCTCGCTCCACGTCTGGTTGGCCGCACGCTGCAATGTGCGGGGCGCACCCTGCATCTATCGCGCCCTGTCATCATGGGTGTGATCAATACTACCCCGGACTCCTTTTCTGATGGCGGTACCCTGTATCGGGGTGCGCAGCTTGACGTCGATCTGGCCATGGCGCGTGCACGGGAAATGGTGGCGGCGGGTGCCGCGATTCTGGACATCGGCGGCGAGTCTACCCGCCCCGGTGCCCAACCGGTCTCGCCGGAAGAAGAAATGGACCGAGTATTGCCACTGGTGACGCGTGTCGCTGCTGAACTGGCGGTAGTGGTTTCAGTGGATACCAGTACACCCGCACTCATGCGCGCGGCTGCCAGCGCCGGTGCGGGCCTGTTGAATGACGTGCGCGCGCTCACCCGCGACGGGGCTCTGGAGGCCGCAGCGAACAGTGGTCTACCCGTTTGCCTGATGCACATGCAAGGCGAACC
>JANPDE010000069.1:0-2842 GCA_031431315.1 Haliea sp. | reverse complement strand
GTCGTGGCCGAGGAGGTCCCCAGCGCGGCTCAGACCTGCGCTACACGTTGGATATTTCCCTGGAAAATGCGGTAAAGGGCACCATGGTTGAAATTCGTGTCCCCAGCCTGAGCGCCTGTGAGACTTGCGACGGTTCCGGTGCGAAGAAAGGTAGTTCACCGGCCACTTGTGGTACCTGTGGTGGTGCCGGCCAGGTCCGCATGCAGCAGGGATTTTTTCAGGTGCAGCAGACTTGTCCCGCGTGTCGGGGACGGGGCAAGACGATCACTGACCCCTGTGGCACTTGCCGTGGGCAGGGTCGGGTGGAGAAAACCAAGACGTTGTCGGTGAAGGTTCCTCCGGGTGTCGATACAGGCGATCGAATTCGCTTGTCGGGTGAAGGCGAGGCAGGTCCCGAAGGGGGCCCCGCGGGCGATCTTTTCGTGCAGATGTCGGTCAGGCAACACGCCATATTTGAGCGTGACGGCAAGGATCTTTATTGTGAGGTACCGATTACATTTGTGGACGCAGCCCTCGGCGGCGATCTGGAGGTACCCACACTGGATGGCCGTGTGAAGTTAAAGGTACCGCCAGAGACACAGACAGGTAAATTGTTCCGCTTGCGGGGCAAGGGCGTCAAACCGGTGCGCGGTGGCAGCGTGGGTGACCTGTTGTGCCGGGCCGTGGTGGAAACACCCGTTAAACTGAACAAGGAGCAAAAGGCACTGCTGGAGGAACTGCGCAGCAGCCTCGGGGCGGGCGGCAAAACGCAATCCCCGCGCCAGACCAGTTGGTTTGAGGGCGTGAAGAATTTTTTTGATGACATGAAGCTATGACGACACGAATCGGTATCACGGGTGCCGCGGGACGTATGGGTCGCACCCTGATTGAGGCAATCGGCCTGGTGGAGGGCCTGTCTCTGACAGGGGCAATCGAGCGCCCCGAAAGTACGCTGATTGGGTCTGACTCAGGCGAGCTGGCCGGGCAGGGCAAAAATGGCATCGCGATCGTGGACTCCCTGGCGGAAGTGCTCGATAGTATTGATGTGTTGATCGATTTTTCGGCGCCAGCCGCCACCATGACCAACGTGGCCCAGTGCAGTGAGCGCGGCGTGGCCATGGTGATTGGCACCACGGGCTTTACGCCCGAACAGCAGCGCGCGATTGAGCAGGCTGCGCGTGTCATGCCGATCTGCAAGGCCTCCAACTTCAGTACGGGGGTCAACCTCTGCTTTAAACTGCTGGATATGGCCGCCCGGGTGCTGGGTGATGAGGTCGATATCGAAGTCTACGAAGCCCATCATCGTCACAAAATCGATGCGCCCTCCGGTACTGCCCTCAGCATGGGCAAGGTGGTAGCCGATGCCTTGGGGCGCGATCTGAATAAAGTTGCGGTGTACGGGCGTGAAGGCCAGATCGGTGTGCGCGCGCGCGATACCATTGGTTTTGCCACGGTGCGCGCCGGCGATATTGTCGGCGACCACACTGTCACCTTCGCCGCAGAAGGTGAACGGGTGGAGATCACCCACAAGGCTTCCAGTCGTATGTCCTTTGCCCGCGGGGCCGTACGCGCCGCTGGCTGGCTCGTGGGACGGGATGCGGGTCTTTACGATATGCAGGATGTATTGGGGCTGTAACGGCCCATACCCGAAATTGTGAACTGTCACAGGGGGAGCCAGTGACCGACTATATCGTCAATATCGACGCAAGCAACGCCGCAACCTTACTCATCGACGAATCCCACAAGCGCCCGGTGGTGGTGGATTTTTGGGCCGATTGGTGTGCCCCCTGTAAAGTGTTAATGCCCCTGCTGGAAAAAATAGCAACGGAATACCAGGGCGCGTTCCTGCTGGCCAAGGTAAATGCTGATCAGCAGCCGGGAATAGCTCAGCAATTGGGGGTGCGCAATCTGCCGACCGTGATGGTCATTCAGGGTGGGCAGCCGGTGGACGGTTTTGCGGGCGCCCAATCCGAGACCTTCGTTCGAAAAATGCTGGAGAAGTACCTGCCCAAGCCCTGGGATGGTCTGCTGAAACAGGGTCTGCAGGCAATGGAACAAGGTGATTTCCAGGAAGCGCTTATGCCCCTGCGCCAGGCGTGGACAGATTCAAAAAAACGACCCGATATCACTCTTGCATACGCCCATGCGCTGATTGAATCGATGCGTTTGGATGAGGCCGAAACCGTACTGGACGAAATGCGATTGGCGGATAGGGACGCCGGTTATGAGCAGCTGCGAGCGCAGGTGGAGATCAAGCGGGAGGCGGCCAAGTCGCCAGAAATCGAGGCGCTTGAGCAGCGCCTGGCAGATAAGCCCGACGACCTCGAAGTGCGCTACCAGTTGGGTGTGCAATACACCAATAACCGTCAATTCCGGGAAGGCATGGAGCAGCTGATCGCGATTTTGCGCAAGGACCTTGGACATGGCAATGGCGCAACCAAACGCATGCTTTTGGATACGATTGCGTCACTGGATAAAGGCGACCCACTGGCCGTGGAATACCAGCGTAAACTCTATAGCCTGTTGTACTAACGCGTTCTGGGGAGAGCAACTATGAAACTGGGCATGCTGCTGGGCTATTCCGGCAAACAAATTAACGTCCCCATGGACCTGATCAAGCAAGCTGAGTCCATGGGCTTCGATTCGGTATGGACCGCGGAAGCCTACGGCAATGATGCTGTGTCGATGGCGGCCTGGTTATTGGCCCAGACCAAAAAGATCAGGGTGGGTACGGCCATCATGCAGATGCCGGCGCGAACCCCCGCTTTGTGTGCCATGACAACCATGTCTTTGCACCATCTGTCAGGTGGCCGGTTTATAGCCGGTCTGGGTGCTTCCGGGCCCCAGGTAGTGGAAGGCTGGC
>JANPDE010000068.1:0-2411 GCA_031431315.1 Haliea sp. | reverse complement strand
GGGTTGGCGTCTATATGCGCCTGCATCGCGGCCCGGGATAACTCGCTCAGCGGCAGAGAGAAGGCCCGATAGATTTTTTCCACGACCGCCATGGGCTGATCGACAAACTCGCGTTGGGAACAGTCTACGAACAGTTCCTGTGGCAGCTTGGCGCGCATAGCCAGGCCCTGCTCCAGTGACATTGCGTACCACTCCATGACCGCGCGGCCGATCTCACCGGCATCGAGGTGGCTGTAGTCACCCGCATACATGCCCATTACCAGCTTGTTCATGCTGTTGATGCTAGGCACTACCAGCAAAGGATCGCGGTGGCACCAGACAAAGCGCGCATCCGGGAATACGTTAAGAATGGCATCGATACCCAACATATGAGCGGGCGCTTTTAGCAGCCATTGCTGGCCGGGGTTGCGCCAGTTCAGCATCTGCATCTGGCGTTTCTGGTAGGCGTATACGGGCGTGAGATCCTGTTGCAGCAACCAGCTTCGATAGGGCTCCATCATGATCTCGAAGCCCAGCTGCACGCCGTGAAAGCCGAAGGCGTGCAACAGCACGCACTCCTCCGGCGTGTCGGCATCGATAAAGTGAATCTTGGCGAATTCGGAACCGCGGTTTTTTTCCAGTGCTTTAACCAGGTAGGGATAGCGCGGGTCTTCCTGTCCCGGCTGGCTGCCAGGCCAGATATCGGGAAACTGCACCTCCCACTGCAGAATGCCGCGATTCTCGGGTGCGGCCACCAGCAGGTTGAGCAACGCCGAGGTACCCGAGCGCGGCAGGCCGGTAACGAAGATCGGTGCTTTGATCTCCTGTGCGGCAATTTCGGGAATAGTTTTAAAAGCGTTCTCACATTTGAGCCGGGTGGCCAATTGCATCACGACCTTGTCACGGCAGCGTTGGCGGCCCGCAGGGTCGCTCACATTGGCATCATAGGTCTGCAGTAGTACCTCGAGACCTTCGCGATACGGCGGCTCCCCGAAATCGTCGAAGCCGGCATGGCCTTTGGCTTCGGCGATCAACTCATCGGCGACAAAGGTCACCGTATTGCTCACGCTATTGTTCACAATCGTGTCGGTCATTTGAGCTCCGCCAGTTTGACCACGCGGGTGTTGAGTGTGGGATGTCGCTTTGCGCCGATCCAGCGCCAGCACATGGTGCCCATGCGATGGCCTGCGGTTTCGATCCAGTTAGGTACGCCTGGGTCAGTGTGGGATACCACCACGCGCACACTCCCATCGTTGTTGTAGTGTGCTGTATGTTTATTGACGTGAATCGTGTGATGGCGATAGTCCAGCGATTCCATCCACCAGTTGTCCAGCTGGAAGTTCCAGGTCTGGCATTCAGGAATTTCCGGCGCATCGATGATAAAGACTTCATCGTCGGCCAGCTGCCAGGCGCTGTGAAAGTAAAAGATATTGGGGTCGCCGCCGATTAACTGGCAGTAGGCCTGGTCCGCCGGTGGCAGTGCATTCAGGGTCGGCATGAAACTCTCGGACCAGTTCTCAAACAAAGTGGCGGAGCCTTTGACAAACCCAACAGCGCCCTGCAGGCCGCGCTCCAGCTTTTCCGCGCTGAATGGATCCGGGCGATCGTTCCTCGCACCGATACGTTCGATCTTCAGATCCGCGGGAATTTCATTGATACGATCCTGGAAGGTCTGGCGCACATTGATGGAGTTGGTTTCCGCACCCATCGGCAGCCAGTTGCCGGGGTGCTTGTTGCGGCTGATGATGAGTTCCAGTTCCCCATTGGGGCCGATCTCCATTTGGCGCGTATCAATATGCCCGGTGACTTCCATGGTGCCGCCGGACGCATATTTGTTGATGATGGTGCTGAATCCCAGATAATTTACCGTGCCACGGTTGCCGGTGATGCGGTAGTCGTGTTTGGGACTTAAGGGCGCACTTTCATAGCGGTTGTCGGGGTTGTCCGCGCCCAGCTTGATCGTCTCGTGCGCGCCGCAGCGCAACTGCGGAAACAGCGGGTCGCGGAATTCCAGAAAGCTTTCCAGTCCACCGCGCAACAGGCGCGACAGGTAGCGATAACCCTCGGCCTGGTTGAAAACATCCTGGGGTGCTTTGTCGCTGCGAATTATCTTGCCCGCTTCCTTCAGCGCATCGCAGAACTGATCCCAGGTCGTTCCATCGAGTACTCGCTTTTCGGCATCTGTCATGGACATAAAAAATTCTCTTTTGTGACTGAACGGTTTTGTCGGGGGCCCAGTGATACCAAAGCCATAGCCCTGAATCAAGCGCAGCGCTTAATGCGGCGCCATGTAGTGCACTTCGGCGTTGTAGAGTCTACGCCATTGAACCAGTGGTTCAGCTTGACGGGTTCGGCCGTGGGGGGAGGTATAAATAGGCGAAAAACACAACGGGCAGCCCCACCACGCCAAACAAAAAAAAAAACAGAACAAC
>JANPDE010000067.1:0-4263 GCA_031431315.1 Haliea sp. | reverse complement strand
CCTGCTTTTAATGAAACCCTCGGATACTAGAATAGGCTTGATGGGTACGATATTGATCACACCAGCCGATGCGTTGCGACCTAACAAGGTGCCCTGGGGGCCTTTCAATACTTCGGTGCGCGCGATAACGGTAAAGGGGATGGACGTGGCCGCCCTGGGCATATATGCATTGTCATAGAAGGTGGCGACCGAGGGATCGCCGCCAGAGCTGATGTTCGGGCTTTCAATACCGCGGATGGCGATAGTGACCTGGGTCGCGCCACCCGCACCGATTTCAACACCCGGCATGAAATCGGCGATATCCTGGATGTTGTCGGCACCGGTATTGACCATGTCCTGGGCGGTAAAGGCGTTGACGGTGATGGGCACTGTCATCGTGTTCTGCTCGCGTTTCTGGGCAGTCACCACGACCTCTTCGATTTGGTTATTGTAGCCTCGGGGTTTTGCCTCCTGGGCAAGGAGGTCACCGCAAGTGAGCCCAATGGCGGTTGCCAGAAGCAGTTTTCCCGGGTGGCGGGGCGCGCCGAATTTTGCCCTGATTTTTTTTGGCGGTTGCATACGGGTTTCCTTGCTGTTATCCATTATTATTCGACTGATTATCGGACCAAGAGTAACCGAAAGCCATAGCAATTAAAATACGGTAGTTATGATTAACATATTGTGGTTTACTTGCCGGCTCAGTTTTCGAGACCGCCTCCATTGATCCTGTTCACAGGAGCGACTGCCCATGAAAAACCTGCCTGCATTAGCGATTCTGGTGTGCCTGTCATTGCAACCCCTATGGGTGCAGGCTGACGCAGATGCGAAAGCGCGGTTCCAGTCCTGCAGCGTCTGTCACGGAGAGGCAGGGCAGGGCAACGTCGCTTTGGGTGCGCCGGCCCTGGCGAGTCAGGGTGCAGCGTACCTGCAACGCCAGCTGCAGAATTTTAAATCCGGTGTGCGCGGTGCTGATCCCCGTGATACGCAGGGCGCGCAGATGCGGCCGATGGCCACTGCGCTGGATGACGCGCAAATGCCCCTCATCGCGAACTACCTCACCAACTTGCCCCGGCCCATGCCCGCGACGACACAGGCGGGCGACCTGAAAAATGGCAACAACTACTACCAGTCCAAATGTGGCGCCTGCCACGGTGGGCAGGCCGAAGGCAATCCCGGTCTGAACGCGCCTGGCCTGGCCTGGCTGGATGCGGCCTATCTGAAACATCAGTACCAGAATTTCCAACAGGGTGTGCGCGGCACCCATGCTGGCGATACCTTTGGTCGGCAAATGAAAATGATGTCGACCAGTTTGCCGACTGATAAAGACCTGGACGACGTCATCGCTTATATACAGTCGCTGGCCAAAGCGCCTTAGGTCTGGGGTAAATGACAGCGCGTACATTCAAGGTGGTATCCGCCACGCTGCTACTGTGGGCTGTAGCGGTTAGTGCATGGTCGACAGAGACAGTGCTACGTGACACCTGTCCGCCCAGCTTCGAGAAAACGGAAGCGGGAACCTGCGTGCTGCGCACACAGTATGACAACTATGATTCTGTGCAGGGTGCGGGGTTGGGTGGTACACAGACATCCCTGCCGCAGCACCGGGACGGGTTTACCCCACAACAGATTGACCTGGGTCGCTATCTTTTTTTTGACCCGGTGCTCTCCAGGGATGGCTCGATAGCTTGTGCCAGTTGCCACAACCCACAGCGGAGCTTCAGCGACAGTCTGCCGCGCTCGATCGGCATGAGTGGCCAGGAAGTAGCGCGGGCTGCCCCAACCCTGTGGAATGTGGCCTTCCTGAACAAATTCTTCTGGGACGCGCGGGCCAGTACGCTGGAACAGCAGATGCAGGGACCTCTGTTTGCTGTCAATGAGATGGGCAATACGCCTGCCGGATTGCTCGCCACCCTCAATGGCATTCCCGCTTATCAGTCCCTGTTTCAACAGGCGTATCCGCAGCGACAAGGTGGCCAAATTCTGCTGGATGAGGTGTACCAGTCACTGGCGGCATTCCAGGCCTCGCTTATTTCCCTGAACAGCCGCTATGATCGTTATGCCCACGGTTACCACGCTGCGCTGTCAGCGCACGAGATCGAAGGCCTGAATGTCTTTCGCTCGTTTGTCGCCCGTTGCGCCGAGTGCCATACGCCCCCGCTGTTCACCAACCAGCAGGTGGCCGTGATCGGAGCACCGGAACCCGAAGGCAGGTCCATCGATATCGGCGCGGAGCAAACCTTCAATGCGCCCAAACTGAAAGCGGGATTCAAGGTGCCTACACTGCGCAATATTGATCGGACCGCGCCCTACATGCACTCGGGGAAGTTTGACAATCTTCACGCCGTAGCCGAATTTTACAACGGCGGCCGGGGTCATGCGGTACCTGAAGGCGTCGACCTGCAACTGCACTGGCATATCTCGTCGCCCAATCTGTCTGACAATGAGCTGAACCTGCTGGTTGATTTTCTCGGGACATTGACTGATGAGAGTTTAACGCCTCAAATACCGCAACAACTGCCATCGGGCTTGACGCCAATCGCGCAACCACCGACGCGGCAAATCGCCAATACAATTACCAATCCGGGAGAGTCTTCATGAAGGCGGGAAAAATAATCGGTCTGATCCTTGTCGTGGCTGCCTTCGCGGCGGGGCTGACGATTGGCAAAGGCAGGAGCGGAGCGAGTGTGCCGGTTATTACCTCTGGCAGTGGTGGTGCCACCTACAGCGGTGGCTTTAGCGCGAAAGACAACGCGCTCACACTGAGCGGTAATAGCAAGTCTGTAGCCGGACCACCGCAGACGGATGTGGTGGTCGTGGTGAAGGACGGTGAATCGATCCAGCAGGCGGTGCAGAATGCTGCGCCGGGTACCACCATACAAGTAATGCCCGGAACCTATAAGGAGACGGTCTATATCGACAAGGATGCCATTCGCCTGATCGGTGTCATCGAGGAGGGCAGGCGCGCTGTGCTGGATGGTGAAGACAAGCTGAACGATGCCATCCTATTTTCCGGGAACAATATAGTTATCGAAAACTTCACCATCACTCGCTACAAAGGCAATGGCATCATGAGCCAGGCCGGCAACAACTGGGAGATACGCAATAACCTCATCGTCGATACCGGCATCTATGGCATTTTTCCCCAGCTTGGCCAGAATGGTGTCGTTGAACACAACGTGGTCTCTGGCATCGAGGACGCGGCGATTTATGTTGGCATGAGTGACAACGTGCATGTCGCCCACAACGACGTCTTTGACAGCGTCGCGGGTATTGAAATCGAGAACAGCCGCCACGCAGTCGTGGAAGCGAACCGTGTGTATAACAATACCGGCGGCATCCTCGCCTTCATTACACCAGGACTACCCATTAAAACAACCTTCGACGTGATCATTCGCAACAACTTCATTATCGCGAATAATCACCCCAATTTTGGTGCGGCGGGTTCCACGGTGGCCGGTATTCCGGCGGGTACCGGCATACTGGTGATGGCGGCCGACGATGTGGTGATCGAGGGCAACATCATCAGGGACAACAAAAATATCGGCATCATGATAACGGATCACGGGCACGCTGCGAATGTTACCGCCGATCCGGAGTCTGACCCCAATTCGGACCGCGTAAAAATCCTCAACAATACTATGCTCAATAATGGCACCGATCCCATTCCTGAGATAAAGGCGTATATGCTGACCGAACTGAAAACGGGCAATCCCGATATAGGCAGCATTGGTCCCACGACGGACAGCTGTATTATCAACCGCCACCAGTTCGTCACGGTGGGTATCGACAATTTTGCCGAGTGCGACTTCACCAATACCGCCAGTATTGGTAATTATTTGCTGGCGCCAGTACCGCCCCGGGTCATCACGGCAGAGGATAAAGGCAAGATCGCCTACCTGGGTATTTGCGCTGGGTGCCACACCTACACCGGCCGCATGATCGGGCCACCGGTGCAGATCATTCAGGCGCTGTATATGGATAACCCGCAGGGCATAGCAGACTTTATCGCTAACCCGACCAAGAAGCGGGACGACTACCCCGAGATGCCACCACAAAATTATCTCGATGCCGAGACCCGACTCGCGGTGGCGAAGTATATGCTTGAGGTTAAAAAGTAACGGCCGATACAGGCCGACGCAAATTTCGCAATCAAGGGGTTTTACGACCTGTTTTTTTGTTATTGTTGGCGGCTCAATAAAATTAGCTGGGTAGTCGTTATGGGACAACTGCAGGACAAAGTCGCAATCGTCACCGGTGCTGCGCGCGGTCTGGGTCGTGCTTATG
>JANPDE010000066.1:0-3287 GCA_031431315.1 Haliea sp. | reverse complement strand
TGCCGCTGTGACCGCGCGGCGCTTTGCGTCACTGTCGTTGCCAGGTTGTTCGCGAAGACGTGATTCAGAGCAGATCGTTCACTCTAGCGGGTTCGACCGGGAGGTGCAATTCGCCCGCTTCCCCGATACTCGCTGACGAATTGCACTCCTCCCGTTCAAACCCTCCTTACGGCCCGATACACGAACAAATGTTCCATGTAGCTGAACGGAACAAGGCTTCGGGCGGGAAAGCTTTTTCGTATGCGAGTATCGGGGAAGCAGGCGAAAAAGCTTTCCCGGCCGGAGCCGCTATCGTGATCGAACGGGATTTGTGTGAGAGCCTCCGCGTGAATCTTGGGCGGAATTTCCAATGCTCATCCTGCTGCAACTACTAACTAAGGTGTCGCGACGCCGGCGCGCGCCAGTTCCAGTGTATTCGGCGGTACCTTCCCCAGCACGATGACATGCCACCTGCGCGGTCCATGTGCGCCGTAGACCAGTTGTCCCTCGATGTCGGCTGTGCTTGATGGGCCGGCAATAAAGTTGATGCCGCGCGGCCTGCCATGCGTTTCCAGTTCCAGGTTGATTTTGTCCCAGGCCTGCTCCAGGGTGGCGACCAGGTCCGCGCTATCCACCAGAACGATGTGGTGCTCTGGCAGTAGATTGTTGGCAGCTGGATTGGCCTTGCCGGACCAGGTGACGACTGCTCCGGTTTCCGCCACGCCCAGTCGGGCGAAGCTCAATGCCGCGGGCTCGCCTGCTTCCAGACTACCAAAGCGCGGCAGCACTCCGGCATCACGCCATGGCATGGCCGCCAGGCGTGGATCATTGCCGGCCACCAGGCGGTGGCTGCGAAAATGCGTGTACAGGTATTGTCCTATCACCTTGACAGCCTCGGCACGATTATTAACGCAATCCACGCTGCCCTTGTTCTTCAACACGTTCACCAGGAAGGCCTGGCACAGCTCGGGCGCGGGTGGTGTGGGGGCGGGTGCGCTGCCCAGCGACTGGTACTCTCGCGCAATCCCCTCTGCGCTGTCACCGCGACTGGCGGCGCGCAATCTGGCGAAAATTTCCAGGCGGGCGCTATCGTTCATGGTGCGCCTTCTTCTGTGCCTGGTACAACTGCATGAAAGTCTGCGCCTGCGGCGCCGGAAAATCCCGTTGACTGGTCCAGCCTCCGGCGAAAGGCAGGCTGGAAAAGCGGCCCCGCTTGCGTCCCAGCAGGTGCAACAGGCGGATTATTGCGCCGGTCAGCGCGTGGTAGAGCGGAGGATGTCTGGCCAACCAGGCATGCAGTTTCAGGCCGTGGCGCCAGCGCGGTGCGACCAGCTTTTTTCTACTCTCTTCATGCCGCAGGTCGCGCAGCAGGTCGGGCAGCGGGATGTCCGCAGGGCAGACCTCGGCGCAGCGACCACAGCTGGTGCAGGCATTGGGCAGTTGATGGCTTTGTTCCAGGGATGTCAGCAGTGGTGTGAGTATCGACCCCATGGGGCCCTGGTACACCCAGCCGTAGGCGTGTCCGCCAACAGTCGTGTAGATAGGGCAGTGGTTCAGGCAGGCGCCGCAGCGGATGCACTCCAGCATTTCCCGGTAGTCACTGGCCAGTATGCTGCTGCGCTGGTTATCGAGCAGCACGAAATGCGTTTCCAGCGGTCCGTCGCTATCACCGTCCCGTCGCGGCCCCGAGTAGAAACTGGTATAGCACGTTTGCGACTGGCCTGTGGCCGATCGTACCAGCAGGCGCAGCATGGCCGCGGCATCCTGCGCCCGCGGCAGCACCCGTTCAATGGTGGTACAGACAATCACCACCCTGGGCAGGTTGGCGCACAGGTCACCGTTGCCCTCGTTAGTCACCAGCATGGAGTAGCCATTCTCGGCAATCAGCGCATTGGCGCCAATGATGCCGACATCGGCCTTCAGAAAATGTTCGCGCAATACCTGGCGCGCTTCGTCCACCAGATCCGCGGTGTGGGGCAGTTCGCGGGGTCCCAGATCATGCTTGTGCTGAAACAGCTCGCGCACTTCCCCGGCCGATTTATGCAGGGCGGGGGCGACAATATGGCTCGGCGTTTCCCCGGCACGCTGGATGATGTACTCCCCCAGGTCGGTCTCCATGACGTCGAGGCCAGCGCGCTGTAAAAAGCTGTTAAGGGCAGTTTCCTCGGTCACCATGGACTTGCCCTTGATGATGCGCCGGGCATTGTGTTGCTGGCATATGTCCAGCACGATGCTGTTGAACTCGCCACCATCGCGTGCAAAGTGCACGTGGTTGCCGTTGCGCACAGCCTCCTGTTCGAACTGGCCCAGGTAGTACTCCAGGTGATCCAGGCTGTGTTGCCGCACCTGCTTGGCGTGGTGACGCAGGCTATCGAAGTCTTCAAAGTCCGCAATCGCAGCTTGCCGCAGTAAAGGTGCGAACAGCGCAATCATGTCCCGGCGCTGCGCCTGGCCAGGATTTTTCAATGCCGCACTGGCATTGTCGAGAAATGTGTCGCTGCGCTGTTGCACCAACTAGCGTCCCTGTCCGATCGCGGGGGTATCCAGGTTGCCGCACAGCAATTCTGCGATATGGCGTACTTCAATAGCGGCACCCTGGCGTTGTGCGCGGCCGGCGATATTCAGCAGGCAGCCGAGATCGCCGCCGGTCAGAATCCTGGCGCCGGTGTCCAGGGCGTGATGGAGTTTATCGTCCACCATTTTGCCCGAAATTTCCGGCATCCTGGCGCAGAACGTGCCGCCAAAACCACAACAGACATCGCCCTGCTGCAATTCATTGACCTCTATTCCACACAGCTCCTTCAGCAGTTGGCGTGGCTGCTCCCTGATACCCAGCTCGCGCAGTCCGGCACAGCCGTCATGGTAGGTGACGGTAAGGTAACCGGATTCCCTTGTGCCCTGCGGCTCGATCCGTGCGATCTCCTTCAGGAATACCGTAAGTTCGAACGTTTTGGCCGCCAGCTGCAGCGCGCGGTCGCGCCAGGCACCTTCCAGTAGCTTGGGATAGTGTTGGCAGATCATGCCTGCGCAAGAACCCGAAGGTACTACCACGTAGTCCGCCGTTTCCAACAGGACAATGACCTGCCTGGCCAACGGCACGGTGGATTCATAGTCGCCGCTGTTGTAGGAGGGCTGGCCGCAACAGGTTTGCAACAAGGGCACGGTCACTTCACAACCGGATTGCTCTAGCAGTTTGATACTGGCGAAGGCTACGGAGGGTCGAAACAAATCCGCCAGGCAGGTGACGAAGAGCGCAACCCGTTTGCCCTGGGGGAGAGGAGAATGTTCCTGGTGTTGCTCATTCATGC
>JANPDE010000065.1:0-8991 GCA_031431315.1 Haliea sp. | reverse complement strand
GACTGCCAGGGAGTACATTGGCCAGTTGAATTCAGATGAATTCAGCAAGAATCACGATCGACAACTGGACACCTTTGCCACCAATGCCGAGCGGATGGATTCCATCCTGTACTCCATTTTTCCCAACTTTGCGCCATGGGCCGGGTTTCATCCCAACATTACTTACCGTTTTCGTCCCAACGGCGATGATCACCAGACCGCACTGATGGAGATCATAGTGATTTGCCAACTGCCAACGGGTACGCAGCGACCCAAGGATGTTGCGGTACGGCGTTTGGGGGAAAACGAACTGTTTTCGCAGGCACCCGAATTGGGCGTCAGCCTGGGCACCATCTTTGACCAGGACCTGTTCAACATGCCGATGATCCAGAAAGGCATGCACAACGTGAAATCCCGTGAACTGGTACTCGCCAACTACCACGAGGTACGCATACGTCATTTTCACCAGACTATCGATAAGTATATCAACGGCGAACTGTAGTCATACCCGTCCAAAAAAAGGTAATGCACATGAGCAAATGTCCCGCAGATTTTAATTTTTTCGATGAGCAAGTCCTGAATTGTCCCTATGATTTCTACCAGACATTGCAGGAGCAAGCGCCGGTCTATCAACTACCCGGCACCAATATCTTTATGGTGACGCGTCATGCTGATATCAAAAAACTGTTGAAAGACACCGAAACATACTCCAACAACTTCAATCATCTTCTGAAAGGGCCGGAGCCTGCACCAGAAGTCACCGCCATTTACGCCAAGGCCTGGCAACCGGTAGATACGATGATTACCGCAGATCCACCACGCCACAAAACCTACCGCACACTGGTTAACAAGGTGTTTAGCGCGAGCCGTGTCAATGCGATGGAGGAGTACATGAATACCATCGTCCACGAGCTGATTGACAGCTTTATCGAGCGCGGAGAATGTGACTTCATCCGCGAGTTCACTACTCCACTGCCTGTCTATGTCATCGCTGACCAACTGGGCGTGCCACGCAAGGACCTGAAGGATTTCAAACGCTGGTCGGACTCGTTTGCACGGCGCCTGAGCCAGATGGCTACACCCGAAGAGCAGGTGGAAGACGCAGAGAATATCGTCGCCTTTCAGTTCTACTTCGCAAAAATGATAGACGAGCGAAGAAAACACCCTTGCGACGATATTATTTCCGACCTGGTAGTGACCGACATTGAAGATCCTGACAACGGGGAAATACGCCCGCTGAATATGGAGGAGCTGCAAAGTGTTTTGCAGCAACTTATGGTCGCAGGAAACGAGACCACAACTTCAGCTATTACCGGCGGCATGGTCAGCCTGATCAAAAATCCTGAGCAGATGAAAGCCCTACGGGATGACCCCGACAAAATTCCCAATGCGGTGGAAGAGATTCTGCGCATGGAATCCCCCAGTGCCGGTATGTGGCGCGTGGTCAAAAGAGAAAGTGAATTCAACGGCGTAACAATCCCAAAAGATTCCCTGGTGATGTTGCGCTACCACGCGGCAAACCGTGACCGGCAACTCTTCGATGAGCCCAATCAGATTCATATAGAGCGAGACAACGCCGACGATCACATCGCGTTCGGCCAGGGCATTCACTTTTGCCCCGGGGCCATGTTGGCACGCAAGGAAATGAACGTGGCGTTTGCAGCCCTGTTGTCACGCCTGAACAATATCCGCTTAATAGAAGACAAATGCGACCTGAGCTATTGGCCCAATATCGTGTTGCGCGGGCTTAAGGAATTGCATATTCGCTTCGATAAATGCGCTGCCTGAAACCCAGTCTTAGCGTTTTCCGCAGGCATCGTCGTCGTAGGCTGACTGTACCTTGAGCATGCTGGAAAGGGCGGGATCTGTAACCACCACGGACTGAAACACCTCCTGCTCATACCGCAGCGCCTCGCGTAGCGCCACTTCGGCATTTTTTGCCAGAATCCGCTTGAGCCCGGCGCTGGCCGTGGGTGACTTTTCTGCCAGCTCTTTTGCCAACCCAAGTGCCACCTGCAAGGCTTGCCCGGTAGGCACTACTTGATTGATCGCGCCCAGATCGTAGAGGCGCTGCGCGCCCAAAGGCCGGCCAGTGAGCACCATCTCAGTGGCAGTAGCGCGCCCTGCCAATCGCGCCAGGCGACTGCTGCCACCAATGCCGGTAGTTAGTCCCATGTTGATTTCCGGCTGGGAAAAACTGGCCTGCGTTTCCGCTATCCTGAGATCACAGGCCCAGCCCAGTTCGGCGCCCCCACCAGAGCTATTTCCCGAAATTGCGGCGATACTGATCACGTCCTCATGCGACAGTTCCTCCATGGCGCTAAACCACCCAGCTCCGGTTCCGGTCTGCTCCAGCCCTTCGATACCGTTGCACAAATCGCGCAGCCACGCGTGCTCCAGCCAGTGTCCCGCCAGACCCGAGGCCAGGATCACCACTCTCGCTCCGGATTCCCGGCAATGTTTAAGTTGTTCTGCCATCGCATCGATTGCCGCCCAGCATAGCTGGTTGGCACGCGGCGGATCGCTGAAGGTCAGCACCGCGATGCGGTTGCCAGTCCAGGTTATGCTGATCGAGTGGCTCATGGGGTGCCGCGGTTGTTAGCCGGGAAAGCGGTCAAACGTAGGCAACCCTTCCGGCAGGCCAGTCGGCAGACTGACCAGCGACGTCCCGCAATCGGGACAAAACTGGCCCTTGACCGGAGATGCCAGATCGCTGCGTTCTTTGCTGCAGTAACAACCACCGGTAATTTTCATAATAGACGACCCGTTGTTGGAGGTTCCCCTACGAGGGGTAGCGACCGGATGACTCGACAAGGTCCATGTTACCCGCTTTTCCTGCATGCAAGGTAGCCACAGGCGAGGCATAGGCATCGGGCCAAAGTGATCCATTTCTGCGTTTCTGTCGTATCCCGTACAGTTAAACCACAACAGACTAGGGACTACACCGTCATGATTGAACGCAATATCGGTAATGCAGAGCGCATCGCGCGATTTTTTTTCGGGCTACTTTTTGGCGGATGGGCGTTAATGCAGCCCGGCATGAACAGTGTCGCGGAATGGCTTGTCATCATCTTTGCTGTGTCACTTATGCTCAATGGTATCTTTTCGCGTTGTTACCTGTGGTACCTATTGGACATAAATACCGCCGCGAAGGGTGAAAACTGCACCCCATCCAGTGCGACCTCCTAGCTGGGTGCCTTCCGCGTCCTGTTGCAACCACCCCTGGTGTTACAAGCAGCACCCCACACCTTGGCTAACCAGGTGAACCAGATCCTCCCGCTCGCGTCTTGGTAGGCGCCTTGGCGCGTGGCAACCAGGTCGGTCGGTGAATCACGCATCGCGTCGGTCGGTGAATGGCACATAATGCTTGTCCGGCTATTGAAGATCGGGGGCAATGTCGCGCCGCAACGTTGCAGTAAGAGTGGCATTAGCCGCTATAAAGTCGTGTCTCATCTGTTCGACCCGGGCAAGATAACCATCTACCGAATCCGCATCAAGTTTGACACCCAATCCTGCGCTTTCAGACCAAACCGAATCCATTATCTGCTTGCCCAGCCGCGCGCGAAAATGACTACCATCGGTGAACTGTGAGTGCTCCACATCCCGCGCCTTACGGATCGGTTCGTCGACGATACCCTCGGCAAGATTAAAACCAAACAGGGGGAATGCCTCGACTCCCAGCTCCATAGCCACGGTGTCGTTTACCTCGATGACGCGTCGGTGAAACTCATTCCACAAGTCGCGATGTCCCACTCGCCACCAAAGGTCAATCATGAAGACATGTTCCGGCGTCACAAACAGGCGTGTGTCAATGTTGTTTTCGTGTGCAAATCGCAATACATCGGCGAAATATTTCAGGCTGGTGTCCAAACTCAACTGCTTGTCGCGCAGTACATAAATCTTGGTATTGCCAATGAAGACAAAACCCTTCCTGCCTGTCATCGTAGACGCGGTGCTTTCCCAAGTGCCATCCTTTTCATAGCGTTGCCCCACATATGCGGTACGGGTAAATGCCGCAAGACTGCGCGCGAATCCTGTCGTGGAAAATAACGTGTCCCTGACATCTTTTGCGAGCTGCGCCGCAAATCCCAAGGAAGCAAGATCACTGGGGAGGCGTGCCATGCGCGCTTCCTCGAAGCCCAACCTGCCATTTTGCTCCGGCTGAATAAACGCCTCGAAGTCCAGTCCAATCATCAATTTTTTAAGCGGCTGGACGGCCTGAGCATGCTCAATAAATGGCAACATTTCATACATCGTCATACCGGGAATGGACAGGTTATATCCGCCGTTTTGAGGCCAATTGGGATGCTGTGGATGCACTGTTGCAGACCGTGAAGTTCCCACTACAATCGCCGAAGGTTTTGTCTGTAACACCTGCCAGGGCTTAGTCATCCGCATATTGAAGAACTGGTCAATCCGACTGAGCCAGTCCGCATTCGCCTGCCTGAAGTGATAAAGACCATAGGGGTCTACCCGGTAGTTGAACAAGGCCACTAGCAGGCAAAGACCGAGCGTAAGAACTGTAGTGATCAGCAGGTATCGCTTCATGACTAGAACTGAAAGTAGATGAATTCAGTGACGGCGGACATGCTAAGCAGACTGATGCCCAACAATATCGCCACCACACTGGCAGTAAGCCAACCGGGTTGCCACTGGATTCCAATCAGACCGGTGGCTTCGGGATAACCTTCCCCGATAACCGGATCGTAGCGCCGCATGTACTGCTGGGTATTGGGGAGAAACCAGCATACGAACAAGCAGATGATCAGCAGGGTGTAAACAGGCAAGTAGCCGCCAACTCCCATTCCCATGGCAGCGAAGCACTGGCCCAAAAATGAATCCGATAGGCTTTGCTGAAGTGTTTGAGTAGGCTGCATGGAGAACTGGGTAAATCCCGGCTTCACAATCGCGAGGGCGCTCTGCACATCGGCTGCGCGAAAGACCACAAACGCCAGTGACCAAGCTAGTGATGTGATCAAGATATAGACCGGCGTGAGTAGCGGGCTTTCGCGCAACCCCTCCAGCCCCAGTTTTCCACAGAGCGCGCGCCAGCCGTGATTGATACACAGGTAGAGTCCGTGCAGGCCGCCCCAGATGACATAGGTCCAGGCTGCACCATGCCACAATCCCCCCAGCAACATGGTGATGAACAGGTTGCGGTAACGTCGCACACTACCATAGCGATTGCCGCCCAGGAAAAAATAGAGATAGTCACGTAGAAAGCGTGACAGTGTCATATGCCAGCGTCGCCAGAAATCGATAATGCTGGTCGCTTTGTAGGGTGAACGAAAATTTTCCGGCAAGCGGATACCAAACAGGCGCGCACTGCCAATAGCCATATCAGTGTAGCCGGAAAAGTCAAAATATATCTGTAAGCTGAAACCAATAGTCGCGATCCATGAGTCAACTGTGTTGATCGGCCCACCGCGCGCGGCCGTGTCAAACAAGGGGTTAACATACTCCGCCAGTGAGTCCGCGAGCACCACCTTCTTGAACATGCCAATAGTCATAATCGTAAGGCCAACGGTGATATCGGGCCACAGATCCTCCCGGCGCCGCAACTTTGCGAACTGCGGAATAATTTCCTGATGGTGCATCAAAGGGCCCGCGATCAAATGCGGGAAGAAACTGACGAACAGGCAGTAATGCAGAAAACTGTACTCTTTTGCTTCACCGCGCCAGGCATCAACCAGATATGCTATCTGCGTAAAGGTATAAAAGGATATCGCCAGGGGAAGAATAATGCTGCCAATATCCCAATGCGTACCCAATCCAGCGTTGACATTCTCGACAAAAAAATTGGCATACTTAAAATATGCGAGCGAGGCAAGATTGGCGCTTACGCCAAAAATCAGGATGCTGCGTCGTCTCCATTGATCCTGCCTGGAAAGAATTCTACCAATGCTGAAATTGATCCCCATTGAGAGGAATAGCGAAATCAGGTAAATCGGGTTCCAACTCCCATAAAAAAATATCGAAGCAATGACCAACCAGAGGATCTGGGCTCCGGTGTTACCGGTTCGTGCAAGATAGATAAACACCAGGAAGACAATAGGGAGAAAAAGGAACAGGAACTCAGAGGAGTTGAATAACATAAATGGGGCGGATCAAACTCTTTGCTTTTTATGTGGCTCGAGCATACGCGACTACAATTGGAAATGGTAGCAGTGCGATCTGTGCTCGCAACAACGGACTGGCAATGTGTTTTCGTTCATTCCTGAACTTCGACGCGCAAGGGTCCAGGCTTTTCCCGAGCAGCGTGACAGCCGAACCATATGGGTCTATAAATGCCTATGAGGCCAGCCCAGCTCGATATTTAGGCGTAAAAAAGGGGCAAGGTAGCAATTTGCGACTCTCCCGCCTGGTAGCTAATGGCCTGTCTCCGAAATCAGCGGAATTTCTGGCGGAAAACCTGAATCTCCCCGCCAGTGAATTCACCATACATTATGTGCAGGTCCCCAAGCAGACCATGGCGCGCCGGAAGGCGCTAGGAAAACTGAATGTCGCTGAATCAGACCGCGTGGCTCGTTTTGCTCAACTGCTAAAGCAGGCCACTGACATGATGGAGGGTAATCAAAGCGCTGCTATTGGCTGGCTCAAATCCTCACAGATACTGCTGGAAAACCAGACGCCTCTTGAATATGCACGGACGGAATCGGGTGCAGCAGAAGTACAGCAGCTGATAGGTCGCATCGAGCGTGGCGTTTATTCGTGACCGAGATTGCCTACCAAATCGCGAAGTCTCGCTTGGCAGGCTCGATTGATGAAATGTTCTCCGGAGTCGGTGCTGCCCTAAACGGTGGTCGCTGGAACACCAGGGGAGTTCATATGGTCTACGCGTCCGAGACCAAAGCGTTTGCAACGCTGGAAGTCGCTGTTCACCTAAACAATGCTGCAGTTCTAACTGCCTACAACGTTTGCAGAGTGGAGGTTCCTAACCATCTGTGTGAGGAGGTAGAAGTTCATGATCTCCCTGAGGGATGGGATGAATTAGTGATAAATCCCCTTGCGGCACAATCCTGGGGCAATCTGTGGATTGGTACCGGCGCGACCCCCGTAGTAAAGGTGCCATCGGTGTTAATGCCAAGTGAATGGAACTTCCTCATTAATCCTGAGCACGACGACTTCGATCAGATCACCTTTGGGACTATTGAGTCCTTTCCTTTCGATGGTAGGATTAAAGGCAATCCGCTAAAGTGATAATCTGAGTGGGGCAACACCGACGCCACCTTGCGCAAGCTATCGACTGCCAGATTAGGTATCAGGCCAATAAGCTTGATCTTAATGCAACTGACGCGGACTAGTGATGCAGCGCGTCGTCGACCGGTTGTAAGCCCGCGAGCAGCGTCTCGGGAGCGATGTCCTGCTCATTGGGCCATGTGACTGCACCAAGTACGATATCCACTTGGGCAAAGTAGGTTTTATCCAGCAGTTCACGGAAGACACCCTGGTTGAGGTACGGCTTGAGATCAAAAACTCCCTCGCGGCCATCTTCCAGTTCAACATAGAGGGTGTAATCCTCCAATGGACGCACTTGTATGACATCCCAGTGCATAGCTACCTCATAGCGGGTTAATCTTGTAGGGCATTTCGCCGGCCACTGCCAATTCCCAGTCGGCCATCAGTTCATCCCTGTGGAGTTCGATCCAGGCTTGCACCAGACGCAACTGCCTTTTGGGTAAGTTTCCCGCAAGTACTTCTCCGTCGTCAATCCGAATCGAAGCTTCGTGCGGAGCGTACCTCGCATGAATATGCGGTGTGCCATGCCGCGCATCCTCCAGAAAATACATTCGAATAACGATCCCGTAAAACATCGATATCACAGGCATTCCATTGCCCTCCGACAGTCCGGGTTCATTCTGGCACATCGGCCGAAAATCTACCTTTGCATGGGCCGATTGGATTAGAACTAAGACTAAATTGATTCTTAAGGTACCCAGAATCATATTGAGCAACTTGTACTCTGCGGAATCGATATCCGCCAATTTCTTTAACTCTTCCCAGTGGCAGAGAAGTTGGGGGCAGAGTAAAAACCCTGGCTATTTTTTCTCTCCACAAAAAATCGGAATAAAATTCAACTGAATTTTTACTCTGACTCCCAATCTCCCAAACCCGGTGCAGGACCGGGATAGGCTGCATGAATCACCCGCCATTTCCCTAACGCTGGCGAACCCAGAAGGAGCCGCTGCGCTTCATGACTATATGACCCGCTGAGACGGACTACTTCTGGGTTGTGGGGACTACCTTCGGCATCGCCCGCAGCGCAGCAACCACCTTATCGCCAAACTCATGCGTCTTGATCATCTTCACGCCACTGCCAGGCTTGGACAGATCCGCGGTCGAATAGCCGTCGGCAAACACGCTCTGCATCGCAGCCCAGACATTTTTCGATTCCTGGACCATGCCGAAGCTGTCCTCCAACATCATGGCGACAGAGCCGATCATGGAGTACGGGTTGGCGATGCCCTGTCCAGCAATGTCCGGCGCGGATCCATGTGACGGCTCGTAGTAGCTTTTTTCCGGCCCCTTGCAGGCCGAGGGCATCAATCCAAGGGAACCCAGAATGCCACCCCCTTGGTCGCTCAGGATATCGCCGAACATATTTTCCATGACCATCACGTCAAACTGCCCGGGGTTGAGGCACAACAGTGTGGCGGCGGCATCCACCAAAATATGTTTAATCTCTACTTCCGGGTATTCCACGGCGACCTCTTCCAGCACTTCATTCCACAGCACGCTGGATTTCAGGACGTTGCTCTTGTGAATATTGTGCAGCACTTTTTTGCGGCGCATGGACAGTTGCAAGGCCTCGTGCATGATGCGGCGAATCTGCTCCTCGTCGTATTCGAGGGTCTCCTTGACGTAGCGCAGGCCGCGCGCATTGATGCCGACCTCTTTTTCACCAAAGTACAATCCGCCTACCAGCTCGCGCACCATAATCAGGTCGATGCCCTCACCGATGATCTCCGGTTTCAACGGCGAAAAGTGCGCCAGCGCCTTGGGCAGGAACAC
>JANPDE010000064.1:0-14664 GCA_031431315.1 Haliea sp. | reverse complement strand
GGCGCTCACCCGACTGTTGCCGCCAGCTCCGCCATCGAAGATGTGCTGGTAACCGGCACCTTCGCGCCACAGCCTGCCCTGACCTCCTCGGTCTCCGTCCTGGATGCGCAGCAAATACAAGCCCTGAACAAAATTACGCTGGCCGATGTGCTCAAAACCCTGCCTGGCCTGTTAGTGGAAGAGCAGGGCGGTCCCGGCGGGTTGACGGCGGTGTCCATTCGCGGCGGCGAATCCAACTTTACCCTGGTGTTGGTGGACGGGGTGGCGGTGAACGACCCTACCAATTTTCGCGGTGGCAGCTTTGACTTCGCCAACCTCAACCCGAACAGGGTGGATCGCATCGAGGTGGTGCGCGGCGCCCAGTCGGCGATTTACGGCTCGGACGCGTTGGCGGGCGTCATCAACATCATTACCCGGCGCCCACCGCAGGGGCACAGCCAGGACGCCTATGCCGAGTGGGGCGAACACGATTACGCCGATTTCGGTGCGAGTGCCCTGGGCACTGCGGGGAATGTCGACTACACCCTGGAACTGGCGAGCCGTGATGCTGGAGAACCGGTGCCGGGCAGCACCCGCAACACCGACAGCGCGAACCTGCGCCTGGGATGGCAGCCGCTGCAGGGGCAGGAATTCAGTGTCGGCTACCGCTACCTCGATGGAGATCGAACCACGTATCCTGAGCAGAGCGGCGGCCCGCGCTATGCGCTGTCCGATACGCTGGATGACAGTGACTACACCGAGGATATCCTGTCGTTGGGCTGGGGCGCGCAACTTGCCTCGCAGTGGCGCAGCACGGTGACCGCCAGCCGTTTCGGGCATGAGGAGCGCTACCATTCGCCGGGCATCATGCCGTATTTCGAGATCCCTCCCAACGCGGCGGACACGGACTTCGCGCGCGATCAGGTGCAGTGGCTCAACACACTGCAGATTGCCCGTGACGTTGAAGCCAATATCGGCGCGGATTTTCGCCACGAGGAGGGCGACAGCAATGGCTATGTCGAGTTCTTCGGCGAGCGCAGCCCCACGGACTTCGAGCTGGATCGCGACACACGTGGCGTCTTCGCCGAGCTTTCGGCAACGCCATCGGAGGCGCTGCTGCTGCAAGGCAGCGTGCGCCATGACGATCCGCAAGGCTTTGACAGCAAAACGTCCGCGCAGACAGGTGTGAAGTACACGGTAGGCGACGGCATAGCCCTCGCTGCCAACTGGGGAGAAGCGTATAAACTGCCCAGCTTTTTGGCCCTCGGTCACCCGCTGGTGGGCAATCCCGACCTTGCACCTGAGCAGGGCGAAAGCTGGGACCTGGGTGTGGATTGGCAGGCGAGTAACGCGCTGCAACTGTCTGCCACCTGGTTTGACAATGATTTCCGCGATCTCGTGGACCTCGATGCGGAAACCTTCCGCAACATCAATCGCAACAGTGTGCAGACCAGCGGCGTCGAGTTGCAGGCCAACTGGCGCCCGGTGACTGCGCTCAGCCTGCGCTCCCAGGCGACCTATACTGATATCGATGTCAAAAATTCCAATTCAGTGCTCACGGGCCGCCCGCAGTGGACCGCCAGCGTGGTTGCCCAGTGGCAGGTCGCTGCCCATTGGGACGCGACGCTAAACTACCTGTACAGCGGGCACCAGTGGTCGGCCTCCCGCTACACCGGTGAGTTGGTGACGCAGGAACTGGATGACTACCACCGCCTGGACTGGGTGTTGCGTTGGCAACTGGCGCCCACCTGGCAGTTGCAGTGGTCAGTGGACAATCTGCTGGACGAGGACTACGAAACAGCCGTAGGCTTTAACGCGCCAGGGCGGGAAGTCCGGTTTGGCGTGACGTTCAGCAATGGCGACTAGACGCGATGGATGAGCGCAGGAGGTAAACCATGGTGGACCAAAGTCTCGCTGCGCGCGCCGCCGAGCTCTTGCGAACCTGCCTGTATGTGAACGTGGCCACTGAAAACAATGGCCAACCCTGGAACACGCCCGTGCTCGCGGTGAGCGATGCAACGCTCAACCTCTATTGGTCGTCCTGGCATCAAGCCGTACACTCCATCAACATCGCAGGGAATCCCAATATATTCCTGACGCTCTACGATTCCACCCGGGCGCGCGGCAGCAACAACTTTAAGTGTCTGTATTTGCAATGCTTCGGCTCCGTTGTCACCGAGAAAGCCGAAGCTAAACAGGCGTTTGAACTCATTTACCCGGGAGACACGATGAATCTCGCTGATTTTTTCGAGCCAGGATTAAAACGCTTTTATAAGGCAATACCCCAAAGGGCGTGGCTGAACTGCCTGTCTGAGAGAGACCTCACTCCGGCAACTCTCAAGATGCGCGAGGAAGTTCCTCTCGAACTGCTCAGGGCCGAACTATAACGAGGATTCGAAAACGGCTATGAAACAATACAATGTGTATGCAATCGCCGTGTCCCTTCTACTTTAAAACCAGGTGGTGGCAGCAAATCGGTGTCCGCATCACTGGCTCCTGGATAGCGGCCAGCGCTCTGTTGGTTTTGTCCCTTTTCCTGTCTTTGGTAAAGACATGATGCGAGTGACTACAGGCGGGACAAAACCTTACTGTTTGCCGGTAATCTCTGCTATCGTTTGAGGTCTGGACGACCGCTGCGGATAATCGAGCAGACCATGCAAACAGCCCTGCGCCGCCCGTTATTCGGCCTGTTGATTTCCTTGCTCGCTACCGCTTGCGGCGGAGGCGGTGGTGGCAGTTCCGCCAATTCTTCGCCCAATACGCCGGTCGATCCGGTAGACCCTAATCCGCCTGCCGCCACCTACACGCTGTCCGGCACCATCACGACATCGGCCAGCCAAACGGCAGACAGCGATACCAATGATCCGACGCAACCTGCGGTGAGCAATGACACCCCGGCTAGCGCCCAGTCGATTCCGAATCCGATCGCTGTCGGCGGCTACATCAATCTGCCGGGTGCGGGCGCGGCGGGACGGTCGCAACAGAGCGGGGATCTCGATGACTTTTTTCGAGTGGACCTGTTGGCGGGGCAGCACATCACTATGTTGGTGGGAGATTTCGAAGCGGCAGATGCGGACTTGTACCTGTTTGATACCGCCGGCAATCTGGTCGACTTTTCCGCCAATATCGGACAAGTCGAATCGCTAATTGTCCCGGCCGATGGCTCCTACCTGATAGACGCCTACGCCTATAATGGCGCTACCACCTACTCGCTCGTGATCGGCGCCGCCAACACCCCGGCTCAGTTCCGTACGCAGCCCTACCAGATCGTACCCTGGCAGGCAGTGGTAACGTATCAGGATGACAGCACTCCTGGCGAGGACATCACACGTGCCATGGGCATGGAGCAGCGCGCCGGTGGACGTGGTCGCGCACGCCTGATGGCACTGCAACGCGGTGCCGTCAGCACGCAGCAGCAAGAACAGCACCTCGGCCGCGCCACCGCAAAATTCAGCGCCATCGATAACCCCGACCTACGCGCGCGCTGGGAGACTTTGATGACCATCAAGGCGCTCCGCAAGAAGTCCGGCATTCGCTTTGCCGAACCCAATTACCAGGTTTACGCACAGGCCGTTCCCAACGACGAAGCGTATCCTTTGCAGTGGCACTACCCGCTTATCGGATTACCGGATGCGTGGAATACGACCACGGGCGATCCTCAGGTAGTAGTTGCAGTAGTTGACACCGGCATCCTCACCAATCACCCGGATCTCACCGGGCAGTTGGTGGAAGGTTATGATTTTGTGCGCGACCCGAGCAGCGCCGGAGATGGTGACGGCATCGACGCCGACCCACAGGATCAGCTTGACCCAACAGGCAGTACCTCCCAGAACTTCCACGGCACCCATGTCAGCGGTACAGTAGCGGCGCGTGGCAATAATCTGCTCGGAGTGGCAGGCAGTGCCTACTCCTGCCGGGTCATGCCGATGCGCGCGCTGGGTGCGGGTGGCGGCGGGACTTCGTATGATGTCGACCAGGCAGTGCGTTACGCCGCCGGTCTGTCCAATGACTCAGGCACCGTGCCACAGAAACCGGCAGACGTGATCAATTTGAGCTTGGGCGGCGCACCTTTCAGCCAGGCTACGCAGAACTTGTTCAACGAAGTGCGGGCAGCGGGTGTGTTGGTGGTTGCTGCCGCCGGGAACCAGGCCAGTGCTGCCCTCAGCTATCCCGCTGCCTATGACGGCGTCATTTCAGTCAGCGCGGTGGATGCACAGCGGCGCCTGACTGCCTACTCCAACACCGGTGCGCAGATTGACGTGGCGGCACCGGGTGGCGATAACAGTGTGGATCTCAATGGTGACGGCTATCCCGATGGCATATTGAGCACCGGAGGCAGCGTTAGCGGTAACCGCGTCAATTTCGTCTACTCTTTCCTCAATGGCACGTCAATGGCTGCACCGCACGTTGCCGGCGTGCTGGCGCTGATGAAGAGTGTAAATCCGAATTTAACACCGTCCGATGTAGACGCAATGCTGGCCACCGGTGACCTCAGTGACGACCTCGGCCAGGTGGGCAGGGACGATCAATTTGGCTACGGCATTATCAGTGCGCAGCGCGCGGTACGGGCGGCGCTGGAAGCCAGTGGCAGTTCACCCGCGGACAATCCGCGACTTGTAGCGTCCAGCAGCACACTGAATTTCGGTGACAACAACACCTCTCTGACATTGACCTTGCGCAATGGCGGCAAGGGTGATCTGGAGTTGGTCAACCTTTCGACCTCCGCAACCTGGCTGCAGCTTGCGCCGCTGGATGTAGATACTGCTGGTCTGGGGGAATACAGTGTCGCTGTGGACCGCTCTACCCTCGCTGCGGGAATTTACACCGCCGAGATCACTGCCGAGTCGTCCGTGAATACGCTGACAGTACAAGTGCTGGTGTCAGCAGGCAGTACAGCGGGAACTAACGTCGGCGTGATCTATATTCTGCTCTACGACCCGGTAGGTGATGAAACCGTGACCCAGTTCGTCTCCGGTGGTAACGGCAGCTCTTACCCATTTCAATTTACGGAGATCCCGGCGGGAGAGTACGAGATTATTGCTGGAACCGATGCCGATAACGACCTGATTATCTGCGATGGCGGCGAAGCGTGTGGCGCATGGCTAACCATCGATCAACCTATTCGAATCAGCTTGGACAGTGACCTGACTGAACTGGATTTCCCGGTGGAGTACCGGGTGTCGCTGCCGTCAAGCAGTGGCACTGTTACATCCACCGAATTGGTTAAACGTCGCGGCGGATTCAAGCGCAACCCGGACGCCTCTCACCGGAGTCGAAATCATGGCCTTTAACCACATCGCCCTTGAGATCGGTGTTACCTGGAGCCGTTCTGGCTCAGCCCCCGGCGGTACAAGACTCGGCCAGTGACTCCGAGGAGGGTATATCCAGTTCACAGGCCCGCTTGCAGACCACGGTTTCCTCGCCCCATTCAAACGGGCTGAGCACACAACCGACGTAACAGGGTCCCGCTGCGATTGCGATTTTTCGATTCGCGCAATCCATGCCCTCTTTACCCAGGAACTTCACACCCTCGGGTGCGGAAAAAGTGTCGAAAATATCCATGCCCCCGTTGGGTTCGAGGCCGGGTGTGAGCGCGCCGTCCGGTGACAGTTTACCTGTGACATACAGCAGGGCATTGGTGATGAGCCGTTGAAACACCGGGTCCTTCATCGTTTCATCAGTGTGTCCCAGGGTGGTGCCAAAGATAGGCGTTGTACCCTGGCGCATCAGCCAGGCGGTTATATGCGGCTTGCCATCCTCGCCCACCGAGCTGAGTAGCGGCTGTCCGGTAAATTGCAGGTTGATATACAGTTCGTCATTGGCCACGGTCCACTCCAGCGGAATGCCGCTGAGAATGGGATGTTCGTCTTCCTGCACCTGTTTTAACGCGCGCTGCGGTTCTTGCGCTTTCGTTTGCAGCCCGAACATCGGCCACCACAAGTCGGTCTCCCGAAACGAATGCATGGTGCAGTGGATGACCAGGGCTGGCACTCCGAGCTCCTCGGTCTGGCGGCGCAGGTTGGCGATCAATGCGGCGTCCTGGTTGTCGGCCATGCAGATGTTGTAGATCAGCACGTCGTAACCCACGGAGAAGTCCGTGGTTTTCCAGCGCTCCACTTCCGCCAGAGAAACGTCAAAGCGGACGTTAATACGCTCAGCGATACCGTGTCCCAGGGCCCAGGTCTGTTGCTCGTAGTTGTGGTAGACGCCGGGACTGGTGAGAATCAGTGCTTTCAGTGATTGCGCGGCATGGCAGAAGCTGCCGTAAAACAGCAGTAGCAACATAGCCAGTACGCGAGCGAGAGGTAGCATCCGAAATACGACAGGTGTCCGATGATTATATTTTGTCATTCTGTCCCGTTCATACTAAGGCCACTCCGGTAATCAGTCTACTAGAAGCGAACCCCCCGGGGGAACTACTCGCGCGGCAGGGTTGCTGCTTTCTGCGCTCCCCGCCCTAAAACGGCGCGGGGCCCGGAAAGCGTTTGCGCAGTTCGGGTTTCAGCAACTTACCCGAAGGGTTTCGCGGGAGAGAATCGACCAGTTCATACAGTTGCGGTACTTTGTAGCCCGCCAGATTTTCCCGGCAGTAGGCCTTGAGCGATTCCGACGTAGGGGAGGTGCCTGCTGCGGGAACGATAATCGCCAGCGGTGTCTCGCCCCATTTTTTCGATGCCACGCCAATCACCGCCGCTTCCTGCACTTCGGGGCAGGCGGCGAGTACATTCTCCAGTTCCGCCGGGTAAATATTTTCGCCGCCGGAGATAATCATATCCTTCATACGGTCGCAGATGGTGACGAATCCCTCGCTGTCCCAGGTGCAGATGTCGCCCGTGTGCAGCCAGCCATCGCGCAATGTCTCCGCCGTCGCCTTCGGGTTATTCCAGTATTCCTTCATCAGGTGCCGGCCGCCCACCAGTAGTTCACCGGCCTGTGGCGAACCCATGGGAATGGTGTTGCCCTCGCCATCGACGATCTTGATGTCGGTGTGCATCTGCGGACGGCCGCAGGAGCCGACCTTGGCCTCGGCGTCTTCGTGCAGCAGCAGCGTGCCCGGACCGCAGGATTCGGTGAGGCCATAGGCCTGGAAAATGCGAATGCCCAGCGCCTCGTACTCGTGCAACAGGGAGACCGGCACCGGTGCCGCCCCCGTGGCGATCCAGCGCACGGACGAAATATCGCACTGTTGCCTTTCCGGCGTCATCAGCATGAACTGCAGCAGGGCGGGCACCGCCATGAAGATGGTGACTTTTTCCTGGGCTATGCATCGGAACATCGCACCCAGGTCCAGTTCGCGCATGATGACCCCGCAGCCGCCGCGGTGCACCAGCAGGGAAGTTGGGCTGAGGCAACCGACATGAAACATGGGCAGCGCCAGCAGCCAACGGTCGCCGTCGCGCATGTCGGAGGTGGACATGCTGGTCAGCTGTGACCACAGCATGCCGTCATGGCTGTGCACGGCGCCTTTGGGGCGCCCGGTAGTGCCCGAGGTGTACATGATGAAGAGATTGTCATCGTCCCAGGCGCCGATCGGCGGTTCATTGCCTGAGAAAGCGGCAATGAAGGCATCGTAATTCACAGCCCAGTCGGGTGTGCCGGCAGCGCCGTTCTCGCGGCGTATCCACAATTGCACATCAAGCGCGCTGTGCTCAGCGTCCTGCAGGGTATTGACCGCATCGTCGAAATCGGAGTCATACACCAACGCCCTGGCACCCGAGTCCTGCAGGATGTAGGCGATTTCTCCCGCCACCAGGCGCCAGTTGACCGGCACCATTACGGCGCCGATCTTGGCCACGGCGAAGTAGGTTTCCACAAACTCAATACTGTTCTTGAGCAGGGTGGCGACCCGGTCTCCGGGGCGGATGCCCCGTGTGAGCAGGCCGTTGGCCACGCGATTGGCGCGGGCGTTGAGTTCGGCGAAGGTGAAGCGGCGATTGCGCTCGAACTCCACGAAAGCTTCGCGATGGGGGCAGATCTCGGCGCGCTTGGTCAGGAGTAATCCGATATTGGTTTTCATGCTGTGTGTTGCCGACAGGAGAGTGATATTCAACGCGTAGTCTAGCAAATCCCTGTCGCGATTGCGGCGGGTTGGTGGGAATGCGACCGCACTGACTCAAATAGTAAACCGCTGGTGATTTCCAGAAGTGGACGTAGAGTTCAGAATCCAGTGAATTGCAGCTTTAACGCCAAAAGCAAGTGCGGTTATGCGTCGCTTTGCCTTTTCTTGTTAGCTGCGATATCGCGCAATGAACCGGATACGTATTTGTGGATGATGCTTGAAACCAGCGTCTGATACGGGATGCCTTCTTCAGATGCTCTTGACTGAACCGCGACAAGATCGCGATTCGATATCCGAATATTAATACGTTTGTCTTTCCTGAAGGTATTGGCGGCGGCAGCCTCCAATTCCTTCCTCCGAGCATCTGTCAGTGTTGATTCGTATTCCCCCGATTCAACAGAATCAAGGAGAGCTTTTTCCTCTTTAGAAAGTTTTACCTTACTCATGAACCACCTCCCAGATACAGCTTGGTGAATTTTCGACTCGGTATCACAGTCTTAAGAAAAATTTCTTCTTCGATTTCGACGTACGGTACCAGGTAAGCATAATTATCGATCGCCACGACAAACATCCTCTGATGGGGGTAATCCGTGGCGTTGGGATGGCAAATATCATCCAGGAGTCGCCCGTTCTCAATATGAAAGACCGCTTCTTCGAAGGACTTGCCACGCTCCTCGATGAGCAGGCGATTCTTCTCAGAATTCCAATTGAAAAATTTCATGCGATACAGGCTAGCATAAATGTGTGCATTTTGTCATCAGGTGTTAGGGAGGTTAGAGGAACGCAGTAGCCCTCCAAGCAATTTTTAACTGTCATCTGTGCCAGAAATTAGCAGATTTAGAAATTGCATCTGCGTGTAGCTGCGCCCAGCCAATCTGCCCCTGCCTTGTTATCCCGTCAGGATAGTCAACTCGCTACAATTCAACTGTCACCGCAGCGGCGCAGGCGTTGGCGTTCTCGCGCGCCTGTTCTATGGTGTCGGCGACGGCCAGAGCCACGCCCATGCGGCGCGCCCCGGACACCGCCGGTTTGCCAAACAGGCGCAACTGGGTGTCGGGTATCGCCAGGGCCTTGTCCAGATTGCCAAACTGGACTTGCTGGCTCTCGCCCGCGACCAGGATAACGCTCGATGCACTCGGGCCATGCTGACGGATAGCGGGAATCGGTAAGTCCAGAATGGCCCGCGCGTGCAGCGCGAACTCGGACAGGTCTTGCGAAACCAGCGTCACCAGTCCGGTGTCGTGCGGGCGTGGTGAGACTTCGCTGAAGATCACTTCATCGCCTTTGATAAACAGTTCCACGCCGAACAGGCCCTTGCCACCCAGGGCTGAGGTCACTTTCTTCGCCATCTCCTGTGCGGCGGATAACGCTGTGGCCGTCATCGCCTGCGGCTGCCAGGACTCCTGATAGTCGCCGCCTTCCTGGCGATGCCCGATGGGTGCGCAAAATGACGTGCCATCGCGGTGGCGAACGGTGAGCAGGGTAATTTCAAAATCGAAATCCACAAAGCCCTCGATGATGACCTTGCCCTTGCCGGCACGGCCGCCTTCCTGTGCATAGTTCCAGGCCGCGTCGATCTCGCTCTCGTTCTTGATTAGAGACTGGCCCTTGCCGGAGGAACTCATAATAGGTTTGATCACGCAGGGCAGGGCTATGGCCTTGACGGCGTTCAAGTATTCTTCCTTGGTCTGCGCAAATTGATACATGCTGGTTTTCAGCCCCAGCTCTTCCGCCGCCAGTCGGCGAATGCCCTCGCGGTTCATGGTCAGTTGCGCGGCTTTCGCAGTGGGAATGACGGTGTAGCCCTCGCCTTCCAGCTCGGCCAGTGTTGCGGTTGCGATGGCCTCGATTTCAGGCACGATTAAATCGGGTTGTTCCAGTTCGATGACGGCGCGCAGCGCCTCGCCATCCAGCATATTGATCACGTGGGAGCGATGGGCGACCTGCATGGCGGGGGCATTGGCATAACGATCAACCGCGATAACCTCCACGCCGAGCCGTTGCAGCTCGATGGTGACTTCCTTGCCCAGTTCGCCGGCGCCGCACAGCAACACTTTTTTGGCGCTATTGCTGAGTGGTGTGCCGATAGAAACAGGCGTCATCGATGGGCATTTCCTGTGAGTGTAATGAAGGCCCCGCAAAAATTGCGGGGCGCATAAGCCTTACTTGACCTTAACAACCCCCGGCGGCTTCCAGGTGCTTTTGCCGACCGGCAGGATGGACGGCGGCTCGGTCTGCGGCCAGTACAGCCGCATCACGAGGTAGATAGGACCGTCGGGCGCGGGCAGCCAGTTGGATTCCTTGTCGGCGCCGGGCGAGTCCTTCTGCACGTAGAGGGTCAGCGAGCCGTCCTCGCCCATTTTCATTTGCGGCAGCATGGGCGAATTGATGAGGTAGCGATCGATCGGGTTCTTGATCAGCAACTGCGTCTTGCCGTCGTACATGGTGACCGACCAGAAGGCGTTGACCGGTGGCAGCTCGCCCTTGGGGAAGGTGATCGTGTACTGGTGTTTGCTGCCGTCCAGCGTATCGCCGTCGACATCCTTGCGCGCCATGGGGTACGCCGCCTCGATCGTATCATTGCCGTAGATGCCGGCTTTGGCCGCGGCGGCGCGTTTCAGCCAGTCACCATTGTAAAACGCGCGATCCCCAAAGGCGTCGCTCAATCCCCAGCCATTGACAGGCGTCACCTGTGATGTGAGGTATTTGTCGACCTTGTCACTGCCCTGTTTCATGCCGACCAGTAGTTCAGCCTTGTGCGCCAGGGAGAGATCCTTGAAGTCGAAGGTCTTGCCCGGCCCAATGCCAATGCTCGCCAACTTGTCACGTATGGCTTTCTCCTCCGGGCCGGGCGGCGCGAACTGCAGCGCAAAATCCAGGTACTCGAAGAAGTTGGTCTTGACCATGTCCTTGTTGATTTTCGGAAAGTCCACGGTCGGCACGGCGGGGGGCGCCGGTTGCCCCAGGTAGGCGGACAGTGGTTGTACCTTGTAGCCGGCCTGCACGGCCACAACGTTCGGCATATCCTTGGGATCGAATAGTTGCGTGCGGTAGGCGGCCAGCGAGAAATCGGTGCTGGACTGGAACACCTGCTTGATGCCCGGCGGGGTTTCTCCTTTCCAGTTGGGCCCGACCACCATGTAGTCGCCGGCTTCCGAGCCCGTCGCCCTGGAGCCGATGTAGCCATAATTAAATGTGTTGCCGTCGTTCAGCATCACCGAGTAGTAACGCGACTTGTCCACGGCGGGAACCGAAAGCACCAGCGGCTCGGCGCGCAGATCCATGAACACGAGGGAATACGGTGTATCGCTGTTGGGTGTGACGATCGCCGTGTCCTCATAGGTGAACACGCGCGCCTCGTTATGGATCTGGTTGAATGGCGCCTTGTACTGCCCGGAGTTCTTGTCCACGGAATATTCGTACATCACCGCGTAATTCATCACAATGGGCAGGCCGTAGATAAAGCCTTCCTCGGCGATGGCGCGGGTTTCCTCGATACCGGGCACCTTAACGCCCGCCAGTTTGTCGGCCTGTTTCGCCGCGTTGATCGGATCCTGATTGTCACTGAAGCCCGCCAGCGGGCTCAGGGCAAGCAGGGTGGTGGATACAGCCAGTATTCGTTGCATGAGCGTCATGGTTCAGTTCTCCTTGTTTGCTATTTCGCTGTTTACTGTATCGAGTCGTCGCGCGAGGCGCCGGCAAAACACGAGTTGCTGCCGTTATCGGGACAAATTACGACATAGCTGTTGCGCTTGCCGCAGCCGGTGACGCCCACCGTAAATTCCGCCCGCTCAGGAATCATTATGAGGGGTCGCATCGGTGGTTGTATGGTTTCGCTGGAGATCAGCGAGCCCGTGGCGGAGGGGCAATTCATTTCAAAGGCGCCGCGACGAACAGCCATTTCGACGGCGGTAGGTTGTATCTGGTCGGCGAAAGGGGGGCCTGAGGCACAGGCAGACAGCAGGATTGGGATTGCGGCAATCAATGATGGGCGTAGTTTCAACATGACGATCTCCTCATATTGTTCTCGTTAATGGTAAGGAATTCCCCTACCACGGGCATTCAATGATAGTTGAAAGATAAAACGGCCGCCAAGTTTTTATCTGCGTAACCGACCGACGGGCGCTTTCGGGCTGAAATAAAGTTTGGCGGATGTGCCGATGTAGACATTAAGGTTGCGTTAATATTGGAGTTGGATACTTAGTGGCGGCCATCGATTCCGCGATCACATTGTTACGGCGAAATATGAAAATATTACTGGTCGAAGACGACTCCATGCTGGGCGCTACGCTGCAACGCGGTTTGGCCGGAAGTGGTCATGCCGTTGATTGGCTGCGCGACGGCTCATTGGCTGATTCGGCTCTGCAAGCGCAGGATTTCGATGTGGTCCTGCTCGATCTATCGCTGCCGGGGCGCGACGGTTTGAGCATTCTGCGCCAATTACGCGGCCGCCGGCAACAGGTTCCCGTAATCATTCTCACTGCGCGTGGCGATGTATCCGATCGCGTCACCGGCCTTGACCTCGGTGCCGACGACTATTTGCCGAAACCCTTCGCGCTGGAAGAACTGGAAGCCCGTATACGCGCGCTGGCACGGCGAGCTAGCGGACAGAAGAGTACCACTATGAGTTGTGGCCGGATAAAGGTGGATCCGGCGACCAAGAAAGTAACGCTTTCCGGGAAGACCGTTATATTGTCGAGCCGCGAATACCAGTTGCTCGCGGCGTTGATCAGGCGCCCCGGGGCAATATTGTCGAAAACACAACTCATCGAGCAGATGTACGATTGGAATACGGAAATCGACAGCAATGCGATCGAAGTGCACATCCATAAGCTTCGCCAAAAGCTTTCTCCCGAATTGATTCGCACTGTGCGCGGTCTTGGCTATTTGCTGGTGGGCGAATGAAATCCATTCGCCGACGTCTGCTGCAGCGTCTGCTTATCGGCATGGTGCTCATTGCGTCGGGTACCGGCGTGCTGCTTTATCAACATGTGCGCAGCGAACTCGATGAACTCTATAACGCTCATTTACATCAGGTCGCACTGTTTATGGCAAACGAGTGGGAACATACCGATCATTCAACTCTAAACGCAACATTTGCGCAATCACCCACAAAAGATCGCTGGGGGGAAGAGGACTATTTAGCGCAGTTGTGGCGTCGCGACGGTGTGTTGCTCGCGCAACAGGTCCCGGCGACAACAGGTGCGAAAATTCCACTAAATCCGAAAGAGGGCTTGTTCCGTAAGCGCCTCATTAATCAATCGTGGCGAGTTTATCGATTGGATCGCTCCAACGTGATCCTGCAAATTGCCCAACCCGAATTCGCACGGACCAACACCATTCAGGAGACTAGTGTGCAATTGATGACGCCCCTGGTGCTGCAAGTGCCTTTACTGATACTCGTAGCCTGGCTCAGCGTGCGAAAGGGATTAAAGCCATTGCAAACATTGTCGCACGCAATCTCACAACGGAAGCCGGAAGCACTGACGCCCATCGATTACGCAGATCAACCACAGGAACTCCAGCCCCTTGTCACCACATTGAATGAGTTACTCGCTCGACTTGGCGCTGCACTCGAACAACAGCGCCAATTTGTCGCGGATGCAGCACACGAATTGCGTACGCCGCTTTCTGTACTCCAGTTACAACTGGATGTATTGCAGCGCGTCGAGAGCGATGATGAACGCGATCAGGCGATTGTTCAGCTTCGCGCTGGATTGCAACGTACGACGCATTTGGCACAACAGTTATTGTCGATTGCGCGCGCGGAAGGCGGATCGCAAAACGTTACTACAGACAGTGTTGATATAGCGTCCAGTATTGAGATCGTGCTGGAACGATATTTGCCTCTCGCTCGCGCACGCGATCTGGATTGCGGGGTAACCCGGCTGGAGCCACTCACTGTGCACTGCGCGCGCGCAGACATGGAAACAATAGTCGATAATCTCGTCAGTAACGCGATCCGCTACACACCATGCGGCGGCCGCATCGATATTGCGGCCTATCGAGAAATGAACAACGCGGTAATTGATATCGCGGACTCAGGTCCCGGTATTCCACTACCTAAACAGGCCCGTGTTTTCGATCGCTTCTATCGCGTGCTCCATTCCGGCACCGATGTCGTCGAAGGCTCAGGCCTGGGTCTCGCAATCGTCAAAGCCATATGCGATCGCTATGGTGCCGATATTCAGATAAGCAACGGCGACAACGGCTGCGGTGCGCGCTTTACCGTGCGCTGGCCGTTACATATAGTCAAAAGCACTTAATATCCGCATAAGGTTGGCTTGTTACAGTTTGCGATCATGACAAGCCGATCAAGCTTACTCGCCCTGTGACGAATACCCAATTTGCCATCCTCAGCCGGATATACGTAGTAGTTCTTGGCATGCTCGTAGGGCGTACCGCAGTTGCTGGTCCGCCGTATCAAACCGATGACCCGGAGCCCGTGGAGCCGGGCGAGTATGAGTTACACATTGCCACTGAATTGACTCAAACTTCGGAGGGAATCTCGGGCAGTCTCCCTTTCCTGGAATTAAATTACGGCCCGGCACCGAATTTACAGATTGGTATCGGTGTTCCGCACGAATTCAACGATTCAGATCATGCGCCATCACACAGCGGTCTTG
>JANPDE010000063.1:0-24005 GCA_031431315.1 Haliea sp. | reverse complement strand
TCCCGTCGCGGTCTGCGCGCTCCGTGTCGGTGCCGACTTTCGGTTGCAAAAGGTGTCGTGCCGGGTGAATGGTATTCACCCACGCAGCCGTTCCCGAAAAAGCCGCCAGCGCTCGCGCGGATGAGCTTCAGTGTGGCTGATATGGTTACTGCCGAAGACACGTCCGAGACTCATGCCGCAAACTGCAAGGCCCTCTACAACGAGTACGGCGGGTTTTACAATGCAGGCCCTTTTACGCCATTCCTTTACCGCAAAGAGGGTGCGCCACCCCGCTCTACGATTATTTTTCCGGGCGCTATGGGGGGAACCCAATGGGGAGGTATGGCGACTGATCAGCAGCGTGGCTACGTGTTTGCCTACACCCAGAACCTGGGTTCCATCGGGTGGGTCATAAAAAAGAAGAAAGGTGAGCGCATAACGGGCATGAATGAAGGGAAATCGAATCTACCTTATACGCGAGCGAGTCACCAGGGCCGCGGGAGCATGTCCCATTTCAAGGCGTCAGCTGGCAATGGGCTTAGGGATTACCCGTGCCAGAAGCCACCATGGGGGCAACTGAGCGCCGTTGATGCCAACACCGGCGAGATCATTTGGCAGGTGCCCGTGGGTATTGCCGAAGACCTGCCTGAAGGAAAGCGCAACACCGGCCTGGCTTACGGCTTCGCGGGACCAACGGCGACAGCGGGCGACCTGGTTTTTTATGCCGGGGTGCTCGACGGAAAATTACGAGCATTCAACTCACTCACCGGCGAGGAGCTCTGGAGCACCGACATCGGGTATGCTGCGTTGGCGCAGCCGATCAGCTACCTAGGTTCTGATGGCCGGCAATATGTGGCAATTAGTGTGGGAATGACCATCAGGGCCTACGCATTGCCTGGCTCTGACGGGCCGTCTCATCACCGTACTGTCACCCTGGCCGTATCCAATCGCAAACCCTAGCGCGAGGCCAGCGGTAGTTTCCGCAGTTCAATTACCAGTTGTTCAGCCGCAGTAGCTATATCATCAAGAGGGTGTTCTTTGCAGTAGTTGTCTATCCAGTTAGCCCTTGCAGCGGGGTCGATGTATTCCAGATCGGGGCCAGTAAATTCACTTCCAGAGACAAAGCCACTCACCCAAACGCTAAGAAGAAGAGCCAAAGGGTCACTGTCTTCATTTTTTCTTGCCTCAATCCAGTTTCCGCAAGATGTTGCGCCATGACGCTCAGTCATGTAATCCTGCGCAGAGAGTGAAGGCAGGGGTGTGCTAACCAAAGCCATAGTGAGTAGAGCATTTTTTATATTCATTTAACCGAGTTCCTTTTTTGGTTGCGGGTTTCAATGCCTGTCTAACAGAGTCCAACATACCACGACCCGACTATTCGCAAGCCGCCCAATGCGGGCTTTTTTGTTTCAGACTTCCACGCCAACGAATATCCCGAACCAGAGGGTGCGTGATGCCATTCGCTTAATTTTTTTTTGTATTTCTTCAACTGACATGGTGGAAGTCACCTGCAACAAATACGCAATAAAGTTAGATTTCTGGTCTTGGCCGCTGATGATGATTCAGAAATAGTCTTATATTTCATTTTGTGTTATTGGTCCGCCCTGCAAGAGTTGAACTTGCGACCTTCCCCTTAGGAGGGGGACGCTCTATCCAGCTGAGCTAAGGGCGGGTAATCAGAAGCTGCGAATTATTCCTTTTCGGACTGTTCAAGGCAAGCCGCTATTTGATCAAGCGGTATTCAGAGAATGTGGGATTGCGCATCTCCTTTAAATAGCGGAGGGGGAGCCACGGGTAAAGGTTTGGCACGCCGCTCTTGTCGAAATACCAGCTTTTGCAACCACCGGTGTACCACGTGGTGGACTTGATCGCCTCGCTCATGGCCGCATTGTAATCCTCAAAGGCAGACTCGCTGGCGGCAATCGCGGCAAGGCCGTCCGCCTTCATGCGATCGAGCATGCTGATAATGTAATCGATTTGATGTTCGGTAATGCTAATGAGGGACAGGTTGCCAACGGGACCGGTGGGGCCTTCCAGCATCCAGAAATTCGGGAAGCCGGGCACCGCCACCGCGCGATGCGCCCGTGGGCTGCCGTCCCAGCGTTGCTCGAGATCGACACCGTCCTCACCCGTGACTCGTGTTGGCAGGATAAACGCGGCGGCATTGAAGCCGGAGGCCAGCACCAGCACATCCAGATTGTGTAGCTTGCCGTCGATGGTTCTCACGCCCTCGGGTTCGACTTGCGCTATCCCTGCTGTGATGAGGTAGGCATTCGAACGACTGATGGCGGGGTAGTATTCAGAACAAAAAATCAAGCGCTTACAGGTGGCCTGGTAGTCGGGCGTGAGCTTGGCCCGCAATACCGGGTTGGGAACATTGTCGTAGAGATTCTTGTGGCAAATCTGGCTCATCCAGCGTTGCATGAGTTTGTTGCCGATGGTGGCCGCGCTGAATGTGCGCACCAGAATCTGGCAATAATAGTGATAGGCCGCGCGCTGCATAAAGGGAAAGCGAGCCAGAAACTGATTCCACGGTGCGGAATACTTTTTTTGCGGCAGAGCGGCGACCCAGTGCGGTGTGCGCTGGAATACATGCATTTCGGCGACGCTGTCGGTGATCGCGCCGATGATCTGGCAAGCCGTAGAGCCGGTGCCGATAATACCCACTCGCTTGCCCGCGACAGGTACCGAGTGATCCCAGCGAGCGGAGTGAAATGACGCGCCGGCAAAACTGTCAAGGCCCGCTATGTCGGGATACACTGGCTGGTGCAGGATGCCCGTCGCAGTGATGACGACGTCATAATAATCTTCATCACCCTGAGCGGTGGTCAGGCGCCAGCGGGGCGCTTCGTACATCAGGTTAGTCACCGCGCAGTTGAATTTCACTTTTTCAAGTACAGCAAAATCGTGGGCCACCTCTTCCAGATAGGCCTGTATTTCCGGACCATAAGAGTAGCGGTGTGCCCAGTCAGCTTTCAATGCGAAACTGAAGCAGTACCAGCGCGAGGGAACGTCGCAGGACAGGCCGGGGTAGGTATTTTCCCGCCACGTACCGCCAACCCTGTCGGCTTTTTCAAACACAGTGAGATCGGAATAGCCCGCTCGTTGCAATTTCACCACGGCGGCAATGCCGGATATGCCGGCGCCGATGATGGCGATGCGCGGTTGGCGTCCCGTCTGCGCCCAGGGCTGGGTAGCGACAGGATTTTGAGTTTCGGTCATCATTGCGCCTTTATGTCTTCATCCGACTGAATTTTTTCACGCCGTGCTGCCTTGAAATCGCCACACGACAACCCAATTGATAGGGGCATAGGCGCTTGCGCCAATTCGTGAAAGGAGAATTTCTTATGAGCTTGATACCACGCAACAACTTATTCGATTTTGATCGTTTCTTCAATGACCCCGGGCCGCAACAGAGCGAATCCCAGGCAGCGGCATTCTTTGCGCCGCGAGTCGACATCAAGGAAGCGGGTGAACACTACGAGATCACGGCTGAGCTGCCCGGAGTGGATAAGAAGGACATCCACGTACACGTCAGGGACGGTATCCTGACGCTGGAAGCGGAGACTGCAAAGGAGGACAGGCAGCAGAAAGACGGAAAGGTCATTCGCCAGGAGCGGCGTTACGGCAAATTCATGCGCAGCTTCAATCTCGGTGCAGATATTTCCGAGGCGGATATCAAAGCCACCTTCAAGGACGGTGTGCTGAAGCTGGAAGCACCCAAGATCGTTGAAAAAGTGCAGGAACGACGCCGCATAGAAATTTCCTAACTGATCAACATCGCCCGGATGACCCTGTGTAGCAATTGTTTCTGCCGGGTGATGTTTTCGGGGTCCAGCAGATCGCCTTCCGCGAGGGAGGCGAAGACACGCTGCGACAGGAAATAACCTGTGGTCAAGTTGAACATGGCAATCAGGTTGATGGCCAGCGTGGCGCGGTGTTGTTCAGGTGCAGTCTTCCCGGTGGCGGCGACACCACCAAAAGCCTCCAGGTTGCTCATCCCCTGGGTAAATAATTTTTCCAGCCAGCCATTGACCAGTTGATTGCCGACGGACGTGCTGTCACCCTGCATCGCGCGCTGGAACAGGGCCGCCATTTGCGGGTGCGCCAGTAGCAGGTCGGTGATGATGGCAGGCAAATCTGTGTACTCCCTGAGACTCGACGCGCGTTCCATGTGTTGAGACAGCGCCTGCGCCATAGGATTGAGTGCCCTGAACAATACAGCCTCATACAGGGCCTTTTTGCCGGCGAAATGGTTGTACAGGCCGGGCTCACGTAGGCCCGCTCGTTCGGCAATCTGGCGCAGGCTGGTGCCATCGTAGCCTTGTAGGGCGAACAGGTTCTCACCGACGTCCAGGATGCGCCCGGCTGTGAGCGTTCCCTTGGTTTTTTTGGCCGACTCGGCTGTATCAGTGTCCATAAACGATCAGCTGATTGCTAAATATTGACCAAAAACTAACACAGACTCCTTAAAAATTCGATCAGGAGCTGTTTATACTCTATAAATATTAATGGACGATAATTTATAACGGTGGAGTTGCGCATGCGTGTCAGTGATCTGGTGAACGAGGACGCCTCGCTGATTAGTCGGCGCTGCTGGTCGGATGCCGGAGTGTATGCGCTCGAAAAGCGCGGCATATTCGGCAAGTGCTGGCTTTTCCTGGGTCATGAATCCCAGATCCGGGCGCCGGGTGATTTCGTACAGGCCTATATGTGCGAAACACCGATCATCCTCTCGCGGGGCCTGGATGGCGGCATTCACGCCTCTATCAACAGCTGTACGCATCGCGGATTGCCCGTATGCCGGGCCGACCACGGCACCACCAAACGCTTTGTCTGCCCCTACCACAACTGGACGTATTCAGTGGAAGGCGACCTGCTGACCATTCCCCAGGAGAGCGCGTTGCTCCACAGGCCGGACAAAAGTCAACTGGGGCTCAAGCGGGTGCCGCGATTGGAGGTGTGGCGCGGCATGATCTTCGGCAGCTTTGACGCAAACATCATTGCGCTGGATGACTATCTGGGAGACATGCGTTTTTACCTGGACGCGTTCTTTGACCGCTTTCCCGCTGGCATCGAATTCATGGGCGCACCGCAGCGTTGGGTGATCAACGCCAACTGGAAACTGCCGGTGGAGAATCAGTTGGGCGATGTCAATCATGGCGCTTTCCTGCACAGCGCGATTATCCCGAGGGAAGCCCAGGACACGATCGAGAAACTCGGTTTCAGCGTGGTCACGACACCGGGCCACGGCGCTACGTTCCGGCTAATGCCTGCGGACGCTGCTGTGGATGATGTTGCCTGGGGCATGGAAGGCCTGGGCGGTATCCTCGGCGGCGATGAAGTGCAGAACTACCTGCGCGAGATCCAGTCACACGCGGCGGCGCGGGTGGGTGATTTGCGCTCCCGCATGAAGGGACTGACCTACGGCATATACCCGAACCTGTCTTTCCTCTGGTCCAACACCTCGTTCAAGGTCTCGCATCCACGCGGGCCGGGCAGGGTGGAGTACTGGTCGTGGGCCGTGGTACCGGCGGATGCGCCAGAGCATATCAAGCGCGTGCTGCGTACCAACTACAGTTCCTTCTTTGGCCCCGCGGGCATTCTGGAGCAGGAGGATGCGGAAGTATGGACCCAGCAATTCCTGGGCAGCAATATCGATTTTGCCGATGACCGACCCTATTTCTATGGGCTTGGCCTTGGAGAAGAAAAATCCCACCCCGACTTGCCGGGGCTGGTCAGCGTGACCGCCAATGAGTTTTATGCGCGGCATTTTTTCACGCGCTGGCGCGATGACCTGCGAGCGGTGGAGGATGCGCAATGAACGGGCAGTCAATGGAAATCGCACCTGAGGAACAGCGACGCCTGGAGCGCTTCTATTTTCATGAGGCCCGCCTGCTGGACAATCGCCAATACCGGCAGTGGTTGGGCCTGCTCAGCCAGGATGTGCGGTACCTGATGCCGGCGCGCGTCAACGTCCAGGTGAACAACCGCGAGCGCGGGCAGGAGGATATGCTCAGAGTCGAGCGCGAACTCGAAGGCGCGGATTCCATGGGCTGCCCGCACCGCGAGGAAAATTATCTTGTCCTCACGCTGCGCGCGGAGCGCGCCTACAAGATAAACTCCTGGTCGGAACATCCTCCCGCGCGCACCCGGCGCATCGTAGGCAATATTGAGTTGATGGCGAGCGACGGTCAGCAGCGCTCGCTCTGCAGTAATTTTCTACTTTATTACGCACGTCCTGGCAATGAGAATGTCATTTACAGTGGGCAGCGCCGGGACGTACTGCTGACACAGCCCGATGGGTTTCTCCTCGAACGACGTGAAGTCGTGCTGGATTACGCCATGATCGAGTTACCGACGCTGGGCTTATTGTTCTGACAATTTAAAAGGAAGTCGCTTGTGCAGTACCGGGCAAAAAGAATTCTGACACACCTTTTGCTGCTTTATGTAGTCGGTGCGGCGTCCGCTTTCGCCCCGGCGCAGGACTTGAACAGTGACCGCCGCGATTACGCGGATGCCGTGCAGGCGATCGAAAGCGAGCAGTGGGCGCTGTACGCAAAATTGCGCGCTGGCCTGGACGAGTATCCGCTGGCTATTTACCTGGATTATTTTCAGCTCACTCAGAAGGTGGACAAAGTCGGGCCTGAGGAGGCTCAACGATTTCTCACGCGCAGCGCAGATACGCCGTTACCCAACCGTTTCCTCTCGGTGTACCTGCGCGAGGCCGGAGAAGCCCAGCGCTGGCGCGACTTCCTCCAGGTTATGACCGACGAGCCGAATAGCATTGAACTGAAATGCTATTACTTCAGGGCGCAATTGGCGCAGGGCAATAAAGCGGAGGCCTGGGAGGGCGCCAGTCGATTGTGGGTCAAGGGCGAATCCCTGCCACCGGCATGTGATGACCTGTTCGACGCGTGGTTGTCCGCAGGCAATCTGACTGATGCCCTCGTGTGGACGCGCCTGCTCAACGCCTTCGCTGCACGCCAGAGCGCACTGATGCCATTCATCGCTAAGAAAAGCAGCGCGCAACTGGCACCCTGGGCAGGAAAGCTGCTGGCTGTTTATGAGCGCCCCGAGACGCTGACCGCATTGGATCTTCCCGCGGACAATGTCCACTCAGCAGACATCGCCAGCCACGGCCTGGTGCAACTGGCCAGTGCCAGTCCGGAACGGGCCCTGACGTATTGGAGCGATGTTCAGCAGCGCTTGCACTTCAGCTCCGAACAGGTACATCGAGTGGAATACGCTATCGCCCAGCAGAGCTTGTTCGCACGCACCAGGGCGCACAGCGATTGGCTGGACCAGACGCTGGCCCGCCTGGGCGAAGATAAATTGTTGGGTATTCGCCTGCGCTGGGCGCTGGCAGAGCAGGACTGGGCGGCTGTTGAGCACAACCTGCAAATGTTATCCGCAGCGGCACGCCAGGAAAATGTGTGGCGCTACTGGCAAGCGATAACCCGGCAACAACGCGGTGACACGAAGGCGGCACAGTCTGCCCTGGAGCAACTGGCGCTCGAGCGGGATTACTACGGGTTCCTGGCGGCGGACAAAGTGGGGCGCCCCTATGCGTTCAACAGTCAGTCGCTGGTAATGAGTAACCCGGCATCGGTGTCACAACTGCCCGCGGTACAGCGTATCGAGGAACTGGGCTTTCACCATGAGGAGAGGCTGGCCCAGTCCGAATGGCTCAAATTGTTGCAGGATACGTCCGATCGCGGACAGCAACAGGACCTTGCATTGCTGGCCTCACAGCGCGGTTGGTATCGCATGGCGATAGACGCTGCCACGCACGCACAGGCATGGGACGCGCTGGAGCAGCGTTTTCCCACGCCCTACCAGAGCGTCTTCAAACAACACGGAGCAGCGCAGCAAGTAGCACCGTCCGAGCTCATGGCTATCGCGCGTCGCGAAAGCGCTTTTTTTCCGGCGGCGCAGTCTCCCGTGGGGGCGCGGGGCCTGATGCAAGTCATGCCGGCCACTGGCGAGTTGGTGGCCGCCTCACTGCAGGAGCCGCACCACGCATCTGATTTGTACGATGTCGATCGCAATGTGCGTTTGGGCAGCGCCTATTATCGCCAGATGCTGGATCGCTTCGGTGGCAATCGTATCTTCGCCCTGGCAGCGTACAACGCAGGCCCACATCGGGTCGAACGCTGGCGCCAGGCAACGGGGGAGGGGATTTCGCCTGAGGTTTGGATTGAGACTATCCCATACCTGGAAACGCGTAACTATGTACAAGCCGTGCTGGCCTACAACGTGGTATTCCAGTATGTATTGGGCGATAACCAGGCGCTATTGACGCCTCTGGAGCGCCAGGCCAGGTACTGAGTCAAGCCGCCCTGGATCAGGCCCTGGCAATTTCCATGGCGTCTGGCTGTTCCATGATGCCCCCGGCGCGCTGTTGCAGCAGCCAGGCTATCGCTGTGCAATAACTGAGGTTGGTCTGCAATTCGCTGTCGGGATCACTCAGGAAGGCGCGCTGACTGGCCAGCCCCCTAACCCTGCTGGCCAGATCCGGATTGAAGGCCAGGTAGCGGTCCCACAGGTCACGGTGCTGGGCAGCCGTGATGTTGAACAGGCCTAGGCCTTCGTTTCTCCCGGAAAATAGCCCCACGTCAGGGGCCGAGATGGCGGTAGAGAGAAGGAATGCTTCGCTTGAGGGCGTCCATGCTCCCATATACTCCAGGGTCGGTCTAATAACCTGATCTCTCAGGTGTTCTGCGGTAACGTACATAACCTACTTCCTCGCAGGGATGACTAATCCGTCAGTGCTGCTATTTCGTTCTTATGGCACTGTGTGGTCTGGTTATTTTAGAAGCTCCTGGCGAGGGCACCAGATCGCGACTTTTCCTGACTCACGCTTTGGGTTTTAACACAAAGAAAAATTAAATCCAATAAAAATAAAGGCTTATAGGTGTTATTTCACAAAGATTTTGGAACATGACGATAACTTGTCCCAGAACGGATGGGATTCGACTTCATTTGATCATACCTACAGATCACGAAAGTCTACGAAATGACGCCGAAAGACCTCAAAAAGATCGATAAAAACCTTAACTCTGCTCATCCTCCAGAAATCTTGACGGGGTAACCCCGTTTTTCCAATTCTTCTTTCAGCAATTCGCGCTGATCACCCTGGATTTCAATAGTGTCGTCCTTCAGAGCGCCGCCGACGCCACATTTTTTCTTCAATTCGCTGGCCAGTGATTTCAACGCCGCGCCTGACAGCGGGAGGCCCTTGATGATCGTGACCGCCTTGCCTCCGCGACCCTTGGTTTCACGGTGCAGTCGCACAATGCCGTCGCCGGTCGCGGCGGGCTTACTGCTGCCGCAGGCGCAGTTGAGTACTGGGCGCAGGCACTGGGGACAGAGACGGCCACCGTCGGTGGAGTAGACCAAACGGCCGTTAGTGTTTTTTTGCTTACTCATGTCCAGGCCGTGTATTTATGACGAGGTGGGCAGTATATTAAGCCGCTGTGCCCGCGCCAACCGGGATTGCCAGGAGTGAGCTTGGAATGTCTGCAGATGTCGAGACACTGAAACAACAAATGCTGGAGTTGCAGAGCCAGTTTGCGTTCCAGGAGGATGTGGTCAGGCATCTGGACGCAGCTCTCGCGGCGCAACAACAGGAGATTATGGTGCTGCGGCGGCAACTCGAATTACTGCGCCAGCGCCAACAGGAGCAAGCAGTCCAGCATGACATGGAGTTGGCACCAGACGATAAACCCCCACACTATTGAATAACAGCAACCGGAGAGCCCCCATGGCAGAAAGCGCCCGACAAGATACCCCGGAGCAGGTGGAATTTCGCCAATACTGTCGCGAGTGGTTAAAACACAACAAACCGGGAGAACCCCCGGTGCGGCTGCCACTGTCCCCGCTGGAAATCATGACGACAGATCAACTCACCTATTTACAGGCCTGGCAGAAATCGGCTTACGACGCTGGCCTTATTGGTTGTGATTACCCGGTCGCCGTGGGGGGCAGGGGACGCAGTGATTGCCAGCGTGTCGCCAACGAAGAAATGGTCGGGGCACGCACGCCCTTCCTGCCTAATGTTATCGGTCTGGGGATGGCGGCGCCCACCGTGTTCTACCACGGCCAGACTGCACTCAAGGAACGCCTGCTGCCGCGCCTGTTTTCAGGCGAGGATATCTGGTGCCAGGGTTTCAGCGAGCCGGGCGCCGGTTCTGACCTGGCCAGCGTGCAGACCTTTGCCGAGCGCAAAGGCGATAAATGGCTGATCAACGGCCACAAGGTGTGGACTTCACTGGCGCATTTCGCCGAATGGATGATCATACTGTTGCGCACGGACCGCGCGCACAAATACGACGGGCTGTCCTATTTCGTGGTGCCGATACGCGCTGCGCTGGGCAAGGGCGTCACGGTGCGGCCGCTGATCAAGATCACCGGCGAAACCGGTTTCAATGAAGTGCTATTTGAGAACCTCGAGGTCGATGACAGTTATCGGCTGGACGAACTGGGCAAGGGCTGGCAAGTGGCAATGACGACACTGTTGCACGAGCGCGGCGCCGGAGAATTGAAGACACCGCACTCCGGGGGCATGAAGAGCAAGTCAACCCACTCCACCAACACTTCCAACCTCATCGAACTGGCGCGTACAACCCTGCGCAACGGCCAGCCCGCAGCGGAGGATCCCCTGTTGCGGGATCGCATCATGCAGCTGGTTATCCGCGAAGCCGGGTTAGGTCAAAACCAGCGCCGGGCCAGGGTGCCTGCCCTGCAGGACCACCCCTCGCGTCTGCTGCTGCAGAACAAGTTGCTGGCCAGCGAAATCGCCCAGGACATTGCAGCGGTGGCACTCGAAATAGAGGGCGCCAGCGCATCACTGTATCTGGGGGATGACAACGCCCCGGCCGGGGGGCAGTGGCCCATGGCTTATATGAATTCCTACGGCATGACCATCGCAGCGGGCACCAGCGAAGTGCAGCGCAATATTCTCGGGGAGCGTGTGCTCGGCCTGGCCAAATCGAAATAGGGGAGTAGACATGACACAACCGGACAATTTTGGTTTTGGGGAAGAGGCGGCCCTGTTGAAGGCGTCGGCCCGCAAGTTTTTCGCCGAGCACTTTGCCACCGACACGTTGCATAAAATGGTGGCCTCGGATCACAGCCCGGAGCGCATGACGGCCTGCGCCTGGGATCGCAAGCTCTGGCAACAGATGGTAGACCTCGGCTGGACCTCCCTGGCAGTGCCGGAGTCGGCCGGCGGACTCGGCATGCCGGTGGTGGCAGTGGCCGGTCTGGTCGAGGAGTTGGGGCGCGCAGCGTTTCCCTGCCCGCTATTGGCGACACTCAATACGACATATGTACTGGCCGCGTGCGGCAGCGAGGGTGATGCGACCCTGGCGGAAATCGCCGAGGGAATCACGGCTAGCCTGGCCATCACCAATAGCCAGGGATCCTGGGCCGCGGCGCACACCGATGTCCAGTGTGCGCAGGGTAAATTGAATGGTACCGCCTGGTTCGTGCAAGACGCTCGCAAGGTCGACCGCCTGCTGGTCAGTGCGCAGGCAGGCGACAGACTCGCCTTGTACTGGGTGGCAACAGATGCTGCCGGCGTCACTGTGGTACCCGACGCTATCGTAGACCTGACCCGCGACCAGGCGCACGTCAGGTTCGACAATGTGCAGGCCCGCGAAGTCACAGGTGTTGGCTTGGCAGCGCTGCAACAGGCGATGCCCGCCATCTGGACGCTATTGGCAGCGGATATTACCGGCGCCGCCGAGTGGCAGTTGCAAACCACGGTTGACTATGTGGGCACACGCCAGCAGTTCGAGCATCCTCTGGGTTATTTCCAGGCGGTCAAGCATCCGTTGGTGGACGTCATGGTGCTCATCGATCAATGCAAGTCCCTGGTGTACAACGCCGCTTGTGCACTCGATACCGAGCCGGCGCGGGCGGTTGAGCTTGCACATATGGCCAAGGCGTCGGCCAGCGACACGGCGGCGTTTGCCTCGGGCCGTTCGGTGCAATACCACGGCGGGATTGGCTTTACCTGGGAGTGTTTCGTGCACCTGTACTTCAAGCGGCAGAAACACAGCCAATTGCTGTGGGGTGATGCGGCGTGGCACCGGGCACAGCTGGCAAACTTGCTGATCGGCAATGTCAACTGATGGTGTTCGTGGCGAGCCACGCAGGAAATAAACACTGCTGGCACATCACACGGATTTCCATAGTGTGAAATGGAAAACCCTGCTGGTAGTAATGCTTGCACTGGTTGCTGGATTGGGTGTTTTGGCCAGGCTTGCCGTCCGCGCACCGCAGCCGCCGGCGCACCAGGTGTTTATCAACGGCAATATCCTGACCATGGATGCCAATAATTCCGTGGTGCAGGCCTTATCGACGCGGGGTGAGCGCATCGAAGCCGTGGGAACGACCGAGGAGATCATTTCTCGCTCTGGTGATGACACCGCAGTTGTCGACCTGCACGGACGCACAATGTTGCCAGGCTTTATTGACGCCCACGGTCATTTTCCCGGTTCAGGCATGCGCGTCATTGCAGCGGACCTCAATAGCCCACCGATTGGCAACAGGAATACGATGGCTGATGTATTGGCCGCCCTCAGGGAACAGGCCGCCAAAACGGCGCCGGGAGACTGGGTGACGGGCTTTGGTTACGACGACACCCTGCTGGCAGAAAAGCGCCACCCGACCCGTGATGAACTGGACCAGGTATCCATTGAACATCCGGTGGTGGCCATGCATATTTCAGGACATTTTTTTGTCGCCAACAGCAGGGCGCTGGCCCGCGTCGGCATCGATGCGGGTACGCCCGATCCCGAGGGCGGTGTCATTGGGCGCATGCCGGGTTCACGTGAGCCCAACGGCCTGCTGGAGGAGACTGCGCGGCTGGACCTTATGCGCCAGATGCAGGATTTAAGTCTCTTCAAGACCTACCAGCTGATGAAAGCAGCCGCCACCGAGTACGCGTCAGTCGGGGTAACGACGGCGCAATCCGGAGGTGTTAGCAAGGCACTGGCCACTGGTTTATCGTGGTTCAGCAAGCTCGGCGTTATTCCGCAGCGCCTGGTGTTATTCCCTTTCGAGACTGAATTTGGTGAGGCGCTGCTCAACGGTGCGTATGACCCCACGGATTACAACAGCGATAAAGTGGTGATGGGGGCCGTCAAGCTGGTTGCCGACGGCAGCATCCAGGGCTATACAGGCTACCTCAGCGCGCCTTACTTCACGCCCTATCATGGGGACAAGGATTATCGGGGTTATCCTGCGCTGCCGCGCGAGAAGTTGTTTCAACAGGTGGCGGCGTTGCATAGGGCGGGGTACCAGATAGCCATTCACGGCAATGGGGATCAAGCCATTGAAGATATCCTTGATGCCTTCGAAGCGGCCCAGAAAGCCCATCCGGTCAACGATCCGCGCATGCTGCTCATCCATGCCCAGATGGCCAGGGAAGACCAGATTGCAAGAATGAGGGAACTGGGTGTCGCCCCCAGCTTTTTCACTGCCCATACGTGGTACTGGGGTGATCGACATCGGGATATCTTCCTCGGGCCGCAACGTGCTGCCCAGATCAGCCCGTCGCGCTGGGCCCAGCTGCAGGGTTTGCGCTTCACCTCCCACCTCGATACCCCGGTTACGCCCATGTTGCCGCTGCAGGCCGTGTGGAGCCAGGTGTACCGCATCACCTATGGCGGCGCTGTTTTGGGGCAGGAGCAGCGTATCGATGTCATGGCAGCGCTGCGGGCGGTAACCATCGACGCGGCCTGGCAAGTGTTTCAGGAAGACAACCGGGGTTCGCTGGAGCCGGGCAAATACGCAGATCTGGTGGTGTTATCCGGTAGCCCGCTGGATAACCCCCTGGCGATGCGCGACTTGCAGGTAGAGCGCACGGTAATTGGGGGTGCAACCGTTTACCAGACCCACTAATGCGCCGGGCGCATCCCGTTGGAGGCTGATTGCCCGGCATTGACCGGGTTCCCGGGCTCATGCCCCGTACTGGGTACTTTCACGGTTATAGCGTGGACAGCAGGGGGCACATTCGGCTATAAATATCCGAACTCCCCTAGAGGAATCTGCCTTCGTCCGTCCAGGCAGTGGTGAAGGCAGGTCGTAATTATGTATCGCTACAGTGTCGATCACGCCATAACGTACACCCCGGACGACGTTGTCCTGTTCCGGGAATCGCCCTTTGCCGTGTGGATGGAGCGCCTGACACTGGAAAATCCCGACCACGGGATCCCCGCAGACCTGGACAGTATTGAACCGCGCGATGACGCTGAAGGGCGGGATGAGATAGTAGCAACCCTGCGTGCCGAGGGCAGGAATGTCATCCTGATCGACGGGGTCCTGGAAGAACCTGATCGCCGCACGGCCACACTGGCAGCGATGCGCGGCGGTGCGGACTTCATCGTCAATGGACATCTCGCGATCGACACCCTGTCCGGAAAAACCAATCTACTGATGCGTACGAGTGGCTACTCGGATCTGGGCGATTTCCTTTATATTCCCTGTGAACCGCTGTCCGCAAATACCTTTCAGTCGGCATTTCGCCTGTGTTTCACCGCTGAATTGCTGCGTAGTTTACAGGGTCAACTGCCGCCGCAGATGCTGATCATACGTGATGGAGCGGAGGTCGTGCCGCTGCAGACTGAGGATCACATTTATTATTTTCGAGCAGTGCTGCAACGTTTCATGCTTGCCATGAACAGTTTCCGCAAACACCGTATGCCGGATCCTGCTGAGTCAGCGCATTTTGGACGCTGGTCCGATTGTGCCAATGAAGTGCTCAAGCAACGCGCCCAGGGGGAACAGCAGCGCGCTGAAGAGCAACAGGCCGGGGAGTCGCCAACCGAGGATTTGGAGGCAGCTGAGTCGCAGCAGGAAGCTGTCATGGAAGTGCCGCAATTACGGGTTGCCAGTGGCGCTTCCGGAGCCACACTGGCGGAGCAGGCACGACTGCTTACTCCCAATAGCTTTGGCAATGGCCACGCCCCCGGTCACACACCTAACCTGGCCCGGTTCGGACGACCCAGGGCTGTCGCTGTGGTCCCGGATAGACGTGATAACGACCATCATCGGCGCAGCTCCGATGCCGCGTTACAGAATCTGGAGTTTATCGGCAGCAATGTGACAGACCCACCCATCGATATTGCGTCATTATACAGGTCAGATGCCGCACTATCCGAATCAGATGCCACACTTCTAAGGCCGCCGCCAGCGCCGAACCTGCGTGAAACTGCGACCACGGAAATTAAACACTTCGAGCCGCAGGTCACGTCGAATACAACGAGTCTCCCTGAGTTGGAACCACGGGCACCCGTGTTCTTGCCCCCGGATTGGAAGCCCGTCGTCGAGCCCGCTCAGGAACGACTGAAACCAGAGCCACCGGACACTTATGGCAGTAAAAAGCTGGTGTCGTCCTCTGTCGTTGATATGGATAGTGCCCCGGCTCCAACACTGGCGCCGGTGGTGCAAAGAGCAGAAGCGGAATTTGCGCGTATCGGCCTGAAGGATCCCATGTTTCGCGGCAATGAATCGCCGCGATCCAAACCGCAGCCGGTGGAAACCCCAACTGCCACCAAACCCTTCAGCAACAGTCTGATCACCAGCCAGGAATTTAACAATTCTTAGCCTGACTTGTTGCAGCGCCTGCTAGCGCAGCGTCAGAAAACAACTGCGTAATTCCTGTATAAACAAAGCAGGTTGTTCCAGTGCCGCGAAATGTCCACCGCGTTCCAGTTCATTCCAGTAGATAAGGTTCGTAAAGCGTTTTTCTGCCCAGCGTCGACTGCAGCGAAAAATCTCTTTGGGAAATATCGAGCAGCCGACTGGCATCGCTATGGGATCCAGATTGGGGCTGTTGAAACTTTCCCAGTACAAGCGTGCGGAACTGGCGGCGGCGTTGTTAAGCCAGTACATCATCACATTGTCCAGTAACTCATCCCTGGTGAGAATGTTTTCGGGATGGCGCGTGCCGTTCCTTTCACAGTCCGTCCACATGTAGAATTTTTCCACCACCCATGCCATTTGCCCGACGGGCGAATCGGCCAGACCATAGCCCAGTGTCTGCGGAAAGGTGGATTGCTGCTTGGAATAACCCGAGCCCTTTTCCGCATAAACTCCCATGTCGTGCAGGGCGGTTTGCTCCTCTGCGGTAAGGTCGCTCATGGTGTTTGGATCAGGCGCCACAATCGGCATGTTAATATGAATGCCGGCACAACACTCTGTCTCGGTCATACCCATGCTCTGCGTGACCATACTCCCCCAGTCACCCCCTTGAGCCACATACCGCGAGTAACCCAGGCGCTCCATCAACTGTCCCCACATGCGGCCGATTTTCTCCACGGAAGTGCCGGTGCTGGTGGGTTTCCCGGAGAAACCATAGCCCGGCAGGCATGGCGCCACCACGTGAAACGCCTCCTTGGCGCTTCCGCCGTACGCAGTGGGATCAACCAGTGCGTCAATAATTTTGTGGAACTCCACGATAGAGCCGGGCCAGCCGTGGGAAATGATTAGGGGCAGGGCGTCCTCGTGCGGGCTTCTGTGGTGAATGAAATGAATGTCGATGCCGTCGATACCGCTCATATACTGCGGCCAGCCGTTGAGCTTGTTCTCGAAGCGTCGCCAGTCGTATGTGGTAGACCAGTACTGGGCCAACTCCCGTGTGTAGTTGAGCGGTATACCCTGGCCCCAATCGTCACAGGTTTCCTCTTCCGGCCAGCGCGTGCGCTGCAGTCGTTGTTTGAGATCGTCCAGAACAGAGGAGGGAATAGCGACTTTAAATGGGACGATGGCGTTCTTCACGTTGCGGCTCCTGTAGTCTGGAATGGGTATGCACTTTGGGCACCAATCAGGAATGCTTATTCTTCCTGCCAAATCCGTCTTAGGGGTTCGCCAAAGTCGTCGTAAATAATTTTACGGCGAGGGCGTGGCAGGCGGCTCTTGTGTTGCGGTTTACGTCGAATTTTTTCCAGTCGGCGGGCGTCGATCGCGGCGACTACTTCCGGAATCAGAGTGCGCGGACTTCTGGGTTCAACGAAGAGGCGACGATTGAGGAACAGGGGTGGGTCTCCAGGATCCTTGCCGGACGTACCGGCTGGAATCTCATCGACACTACCGCCCTGCAACAGAAAGCGCTCGGTTTCCCGCACCAGTTCGTGTCGAATCTCTGCTTTTGAAACGGGAATCTTCAAGGGCTCCTGCTGCCGACGGGGCACTGATTGCAAACACTTTAGTATAGCGATGTCTGCCGGGAATTACAGTGGTTTCGGCTTGACAATCTGGCGGCGCAACCGTGCTCCAGGGCCTTCTTGTTGCAGTGTCACCGCGCCATCAGCAACGGTGATGCCCAGACTGGCAAAGATGCGCTCAAACGGCGGCATGGCGGTAGAGGCGCGGACTTGTTCGTAGAGCGGAGCAAAGAGCAGCACCTGATTTAACTCATCCAGTTTATTGACCATTTCTGGCACCGACAGGCGTTCGTCTGCGCAGCAGTCGTTGAGTTTTCCCAGTGCCTGGTCCAGGGAGGTGCTGCCAGCGGATTGTTGTCGCAAGCGGATATCAGCCGCCAGGAAGTACCATGCACCACTCCAGTATACGCGCATGAATCCGCCCTCTGCGCGCATGGAGTCGCTGACTCTGGAGAGCGGCTGGCCATTAAACTGCGAGTCGGAGACACCGCGCAAAAAACCGTCATAGAGATTTTGCCAGGCCTGCTGTTCGGACAGTATTCCAACTCGCGCAGGGAGAATGTTTTGGTAAAAACTGGCCACCCCTTCGCTGAACCACGTGTCTCCCCATCCACGGTAGGGAATGAGCAGGTGAGCGAGTTCGTGGTACCCCGTCCAGTCCTGCTTGAGCGCCGTCAGTGTTGCATGGGGCGCTATAAAGAACTCGACGCGGTCAATGTTACCGCGGTGAACCTGCGCCCAGGGAATCGGGTCACTCGCGGCAGCCGCCGCGGGTAACACGGAGATCTGCCATTGTTGTCGCGGCCAGTGACCGTAGACTTCAAGCAATGCTTTGGAAATGAAATTGATCCATGCCACGAGGTTGTCGCGTTGCCTGGGTACGAATTCGGAGCTGATGTCCAGACGCAGCTTGCGACCGTCGTCAAACAGAGTCTCGCGGTAATCCTGCTGTCCCCATCCAGGTTTGGCGACGAGTAACAGCAACAATGCCAGCAGCGCGACGCACCTGTGCAACTGCAGTCTCATGAGCGCTCAGGACAGTCCCGCAAGCGCGGCCATTCTGCGCAGTAATTCCAGCGTATCGGTGCGGGTCTGCTGACCGGAAAATTCCCGGTACAGACTGTCCACATTGACCGCGATACGCTCCGGGTCAGACCAGGCGGAATACTCAGACAACTCGATATCCTTTGCCGCTGCGAACGCATCCAGGCCTGCGTCGTAACGGGCGCGTGCCTGATCATGTACATATTGCAGGTAGTGACGGACCTTGGCCACGCCGTGCTTGTCGGTGATCGGGCCGTGCCCGGGGACTATGAGATCGACGTCCATGCCTTCAATGAGGAGACAGGCCTTGATCCAATTTGTTATCGGACCCTGCCACATTATTGGGGTACTCTCGATAAACAGTATATCTCCGGTAAATATGACGCGATCAACCGGGCTGTGTACCAGCACGTCACCGCGTGTATGTGCAGGACCCACCTCGATCAGGTGCACATGTTTGTCGCCCACGCGCACGTCGAGTTCACCGTCGAACGTGCGGGTCGGGGGTGTGAACCGAATACCCGCAAAGCGAAACTGGCCAAAGCAGCGCTGCAAATATTCGCCCAGTTGGCCGAGTTCCCCGGTGCCTTGCATGATCGCCGCCATTGCCTCCGGTGGTAGTTCAGACATTTCCAGTGCTGAGGCTGTCGACGCGATGATTTGCGCGCCAGGGACTAATTCATTGCCGTGACAGTGATCGCCATTGGCGTGGGTATTGACCAGAGTGTCGATGGATTGCGCCAGTGGCTCGGCGGCGCGCATTTTGCGCAGCATTTCCGCGGTCAATTCCAGATCGTAGAGTGTGTCTATCAGCAGCGACTCCTCGCCGTCCACAATCAGGCCTGCATTGCTCCATCCCCAGCCCCCCTGTGGAGCCAGCCAGGCATAAGCTCCGTGTGCCAACGGGTGTAGGCCAGGGCATTGCCGTGTGGTCATGCGAATTGATCCTGATGCCGTGTACGCCTTTTATAGTAACGCGATTAGCAGCAGAAAACAGGTGCCGGGTTTTCGTCGGAGCCGACAATCTGGTTTAATGCACCCCAGCCAATCTGCGGAAGCTGAGAATGAACGCTATTCGATCGATTCTAGTATTCGCCTGGATCGTAGTGTCGGTAGTACCAGTGGGGGCCGTCCTGGTCATCTGCTCGCTGTTCCTAAGTGATAAAAAGCTGTGGTGGTGGTTTGCCGCACCCTGGCTGAGAGGTGTCATTACTGCGGCGCGCGTTATAGGAGGTGTCAAATATCGGGTACAGGGTGAAGATAACCTGCCCGCAGCTGACGACATGCGCAGAATTATTCTCTGCCCAAAGCACCAGTCGACCTGGGAAACGTTTTTCTTTGCCAGCTTCACATCCCACCCGCTGGCTTATGTGTTCAAGAAAGAGCTGTTGCGCATTCCCTTCTTCGGCTGGTGTATCGGTCGCCTGGGTATGATCCATATCGACCGCAGCCAACGCATGAACGCTTGGGCTAAGGTGGCAGAGCAGGGCCTGGTGCTGATGAACCGCGGCAAATGGATCATCATGTTTCCTGAAGGAACTCGCATTGAGCGCGGCAAGAAAGGGAACTACAAATCGGGGGCTACCCGCTTGGCAGTGGCCACCGGAGCGTATATCGTACCCATCGCCGTGACCTCCGGCCGTTGTTGGCCGCGACGTTCATTTTCCCTGGTGCCGGGAACCATTGACGTATCCATTGGGCAACCGGTGTGTGCCGATGGGCGCGAACCGGGGGAACTGATGGACGAAGTGGAGCGTTGGATTGAGGCTGAAATGCATCGACTCGACCCTGAAGCGTACCAGGTCAAAGTATAAGGAGAGCAAATGGCTACGGGAAAAATCGCAGTACTGGTGGTGTATGCGGTACTGGCAGGACTGGCGCTGACGCAGGGCGATTCGACGACAGGAGTCTGGGCGTTGCGGATTCTTGGTCTTCTTGCCGTGGTTCACCTGATTGAGACGGCCGTCTATTTCAAGCTTTGCCAAACGGCTCCAGGTTCGCTGCCCGGACATTTGTTGAGTGTCTTCCTGTTTGGCGTACTGCACGTGAACGAGATAAAGGCGGCGCACGGCAAAAGCTGATTGTAAAGCACCCGCGCCACCCGCGGCGCAAATTATTGGAGATAACAAGGTGACAGATGCATACATTGTAGGCGCGGTGCGCAGTGCCGGTGGCAAGAAAAACGGGCGCTTGTCGAAGATTCATCCCATAGACCTTGGTGCAGAAGTCGTGAATGCGCTGGTGAGCAAAACCGGCGTCCCGGTGGCGGCTATTGACGACCTGATCTTCGGCTGTGTCTCCCAGGTCGGCGCCCAATCCAGCAATATTGGCCGCAATGTGTGTCTTTCGTCGGTGCTCGGCGAAGCTGTCCCCGGTACGACTGTGGACCGGCAGTGCGGTTCGGGCCAGCAGGCAATACATTTTGCCGCCCAGGCCGTGTTGTCAGGCACCCAGGACATTGTCATCGCCGGTGGCGTGGAAAGCATGAGCCAGGTACCCATCGGTGCCAATATCATTGACGGCTTCAAGGCCGACCACGGTGTGCCCTACGGGAAAAAAATCTCCGAACGCTACCCCGGCGTGCAGTTCAACCAGTTTACCGGTGCGGAAATGCTCGCACGTAAATATGAGCTGACACAGATCGAGTTAAATCAGTTTGCGCTGGACAGTCATGTGAAGGCGAAACGGGCCATGCAGGAAGGGCGGTTCAAGAACGAGATAGTCCCCATTGAAATTGAGCTGGAAGACGGCTCCCGCGATGTGCATAGCCAGGATGAAGGTATTCGTATGGATGCGACCCTGGGCGCAATCGCCGGCCTGCAGCCCCTGCAGGAAAACGGGCTGTTGACTGCGGCCAACGCCTCGCAGATCTGTGACGGTGCCGCAGCGGTCATGATCGCCAATGGAGCCACCTGCAAGCGCCTGGGCCTTAAACCGCTGGCCCGCATAGTGGCCATGAGTGTTATCGGTTCAGACCCGGTGATCATGTTGGAAGGTCCCATCCCGGCAACCAAAAAGGTGTTGGAGAAAGCTGGATTGAGCCTGGGCGACATCGACCTGTATGAAGTGAACGAGGCCTTCGGTTCTGTACCATTGGCCTGGGCCAAGGCGCTAGCAGCGGACCTTGGCAAGCTGAATGTCAATGGCGGTGCGCAGGCGCTGGGCCATCCGCTGGGCGGCACGGGCGCCAAGCTCATGACGACGCTGGTGCATGAATTGCACCGCAGCGGCAAGCGCTACGGCTTGCTCGCCATCTGTGAGGGGGGTGGCACTGCCAACGCTACGATAATTGAACGTGTGAACACCGTACAGTAATTGTGTAACGTGGGCTTCTACGACAGGCATATCCTGCCACGGTTTATCAATTGCGCTTGCGCCACTAAACCGATCATGAAACAACGCGAGAAAGTGGTACCGTTGGCGAGCGGTACCGTGCTGGAGATTGGCATAGGAACGGGGCTCAATCTGCCCTACTACGACGCGAGTAGGGTGCAGCGTGTCATTGGCCTGGATCCTTCAGAAGCGTCCTGGGAACTGGCTGGAAAGCGCGCCGCACACCTCGATTTTGCAGTGGAGTTTATCGGTCTGCCAGGCGAGGAAATCCCCCTGGCGGATGCCAGCGTAGATACCGTATTAGTGACCTTTGCGTTGTGCACCATTGTGGATCCCGTCACCGCGCTGCAAGGCATGGCGCGAGTGCTACGTCCCGGGGGTCACCTGCTGTTTTGCGAACACGGGGCTGCGCCTGACGCCAATGTCCGTCAATGGCAGGACAGGATCAATCCGCTGTGGCGGCGCATTGCCGGCGGTTGCAACCTTAATCGCGGTATACCTCACCTGCTGGAGCTGGGTGGCTTCTCGATTTCCGATATGCAGACTGGTTACCTGCCCAGTACCCCGAAATTTGCCGGATACAATTACTGGGGCAGGGCAGAGCCAGCTCCGAAATAATTACTGACTATCGAACACCGCTCGGGCGGCCGACAATGCCTTGCCAGTCATTATAGATGCACCCTGGCGCTGCAAAATGGCTTCCAGAGCATTCAGGCAATACATCACATTGCGTTCATTACTGCCGAAACCCATGAGGCCTATGCGCCAGGTCTTGCTGGCCAGGGCTCCCAGGCCGGCGCCAATCTCCAGGTCGAATTCGTCCAGCAGTGCTTTGCGCAGTGCCGCATCATCGACTCCTTGGGGGATCAGCACGGAATTCAGTTGTGGCAGGCGGAATTGCGGTGCGACAGCCATAGTCAGGCCCATGGCTTCCAGCCCCGTTACCAGTGCCCGGTGATTGTGCAGGTGGCGAGCCTGCGCCGCGTCGAGTCCTTCTTCCTCCAGCATGACGAGCGCTTCATGCAGTGCATAAAGGTTGTTGATCGGCGCCGTATGGTGATAAGCGCGCTTGCTGGCGCCGCCCCAGTAGCCCATCACCAGTTGCATATCGAGAAACCAACTCTGGACCTTGTATTGGCGCCTGTTAATGCGCTCCACGGCCCGCTCGCTGAAGGTGACCGGGGAAATGCCAGGTACGCAAGACAGGCATTTTTGCGTGCCAGAGTACATGGCATCAACGCCCCATTTATCCACGGATACTTCGATGCCACCCAGGGAAGTCACTGCATCGACAATGGAGAGCGCGCCCCGGCGATTGGCCAGTTCACACAGGGCGGCGACATCGCTGCGCACTCCGGTAGAGGTTTCGGCGTGGACGAACGCCAGGATTGCGGTGTCCGGGTGTTGATCGAAGGCAGCTTCCACCTTGTGCAAGCTGACGGGTTCACCCCAGGCATCTTCAACCAGCACAGCAGTGCCACCGCAGCGTTCCACATTTTCTTTCATACGCCCGCCGAAGACCCCGTTCTGGCACACGATAACTTTGTCACCCGGCGATACCAGATTGACGAAGCAGGCCTATGCCCGCTGAACCTGGGGCCGATATCGGCAGCGTAAGTGCGTTGTTAGTCTGGAAAGTAAACTGCAGCAGGACTTTGATTTCATCCATCAATTGCAGGAATTTCGGATCGAGATGTCCTATGGTAGGGCGCGCCATGGCTCCCAGGACACGTGCGGATACATCGGAAGGACCGGGGCCCATCAGGGTCCGTTGGGGCGGGTAAAAACTGCGTGTCATTGTCGGGTTGCTCCGCGGGTCAGATCAGGAGGCGCAACGTTAGCAGATTTTGCGATGTATCGGCACGTGGTAGTATCCCCAGGTGGCGCGCACAAATCGCGAATACCCGAATAATTACCCAGGACAGAACTGCCCAGGAGCTGACCGTGCACAGACCCGGAATTGAACCCAACCTCGCCTCTACCATGTTGCGCCGGGCAGATCTCAATCCCGAGCGTGTCGCCCTGCTATTCGAGGAGCAGGAAATACGCTTCGGCGAATTCGGCGACAGGGTGCGGCGCCAGGCAAACCTCTTCCGCTCCCGGGGGGTGTGCGTCGGTGACCGGATCGGTTACCTCGGTTTTAACCATCCCGCACTACTGGAAACGATGTTCGCCGCCCAGGCGCTGGGCGCTATTTTTGTACCCCTCAATTTCCGCCTGACCGCCCAGGAGCTGACATTTATTATCAATGATGCCGGCATTCACACACTGGTGGTGGATGATGCACTGCGGCCGGTGGTGGAACCTGCGATACCCGGTCTGTGTTGCAGACACTATTTTTCCAGCGAAAGTGACGCCACCGGCTGGCGTCATCTGTCGGCTGAGCGCGCTGTCGCCGAACCGCTGACAGCTGCAGTCTCAGTTGATGAACACGATGTCGCTGTCATCATGTATACCTCGGGCACAACCGGC
>JANPDE010000062.1:0-6985 GCA_031431315.1 Haliea sp. | reverse complement strand
GGATCGCACGGCGTCGAGCGAAATTACTCTTTCAGATCGGGCAGCATTGCGAACGCAGCACCGACCTCGAACTGGCACTGACAGTCTACTCACAGACCCTCTATCCAGGTGTCCGGGCGCGACGGATTCGGGTTCTGGAGCGATTACGTCAATTCGAGGAGGCATTGTCACGTTGCGAAGACGCCCTGCACAGACCTGAAAGCGAAGAAGAGACACAACAACTCCAGCGGAGGCTTCCCAGATTGCAGCGACACCTGGGCATGCCTGTCACGCGACTCCGCAGCAATAAATCCTATGCCAGGATGGACTTGCTCATTCCTCGCCCTGCTGTTCCATGTTCTGTGGAGAGTGTCGTACAGGCCCTGCTGCATCAGGAAAAATCACCGGTCTATTATGTGGAAAACACACTGATCAACTCGCTGTTCGGACTGCTGTGCTGGGAGGCCATCTTCGCACCGTTGCCGGGAGCGTTTTTCCATCCCTTCCAGGAAGGGCCGGCCGATCTCCTCAGTCCCGAGTTTTATAGCGTACGGGCAAACCTGTTCGATGGACAGTTGGCACAGCTGGATACCGGTGAGTACCTCACCACCATTCGCAGCAACTACCAGACGAAATACGGCCTGCAATCGCCCTTCGTGTATTGGTCCGCCCTTAACGACATTCTGCTCGAACAGGCCCTGACCTGCCTGCCGCCCGCCCATCTGCGCAAATTGTTTCAACGCTTGCTCGACAACATCCATTCGAATCGAGCGGGGTTACCGGACCTGATCCAGTTTTGGCCCCATGAACGTCGCTACCAGATGATAGAAGTCAAAGGGCCGGGTGACCGCCTGCAGGATAACCAGATTCGATGGCTGGACTTTTGCGCGCGGCATGAGATTCCCGTAACGGTATGCTACGTGCAATGGCAGGACGCACTGCAATGAGTTATGCCATTGCCGTGCGCGCGCTGTGTGAATTCACGGCCAAATCCGGAGACCTTGACCTCCGATTCACACCCTCCCCCAGCGCACAGGAAGGCATTACCGGCCACGGCATTGTGACTGCAAGGCGCAGTGCTAATTATCAAACCGAGGTGGCGTTGAGCGGTGAATTCCAGGAATTGAGCGTGCGTGGCCGAGCCGACGGTTTCGATTCCACAGCCAACCAACTGGAGGAAATCAAGACCTACCGTGGCCGGCTTGCAGCAATTCCGCCCCATCATGGCCTCTTGCATTGGGCGCAGGCAAAAATGTATGGCTACTTGCTGTGTACCAGGTTGGGCCTTCCCGGCTTGACCGTCGCAGTGATCTATTTCAATGTCGACTCAGAAAAAGAGACAGTTTTTCCTGAATATTATACTGCTGAGAAGCTGCGCCAGTTTTTTGAATATCAATGCAGTTTATTTCTCGCATGGGCGCGCCAGGAACTTGCTCACCGCTCGGCACGGGATACAGCACTGGAGGCGCTGCGTTTTCCACATGCGGAATTTCGGGCTGGACAACGCGACCTGGCGGAGGCCGTCTATATCTCCATTTGCAAGAAACACACATTGCTGGCACAAGCGCCTACGGGAATTGGCAAGACACTGGCGACGCTATTTCCGACGCTAAAAGCCGCTGCAACGCAGAAGCTGGACAACATTTTCTTTCTTACCGCTAAAACAACCGGCCGGGCGCTGGCGTTGGATGCACTAGATACCATCGAGTCCGGTATGGCGCCGCGACTGCTGCGCGTGTTGGAGATTACGGCTCGCGACAAAATGTGCGAACACCCGGACAAGGCTTGCCACGGAGATTCGTGTCCGCTGGCAGCAGGATTTTTTGACCGGCTACCCGCTGCGAGGGCTGCGGCCGTGACGCGCGGCCGTTTGGATCAAGCCGCGCTGCGCGCCATAGCGACGGAACATACTCTCTGCCCTTATTATCTCAGCCAGGAAATGGCGCGTTGGAGCGATGTCATAGTCGGTGACTACAACTATTTTTTTGATTGCAGCGCGTTACTGTTTGGGCTCGTGAAAGCCAACGAGTGGCGCACTGCAATTCTGGTCGACGAAACACACAGTCTGGTGGAGCGGGCTCGCCTGATGTACACCGCGGAGCTCGACCAGGTCGATTTGCTCGCACTGCGGCGTACGGCACCTACTGAGCTTAAGAAAACCCTGGACCGGTTGCATCGACAATGGCGAGCGCTTGCAAAAGAACAGGACTGCGACTACCGGGTCCATAGCGAACCACCGCATGCCCTGCTCAGTGCGCTGCAAAACACCGTGGCAACGATTACGGATTTCCTGGCCGAGCATCCCACCCGTACAGACTCGATGCTGCAATCCTTTTATTTTGATTCGCTGCATTTCTGCCGGCTCGCCGAGTCGTTTGACAGCCACTCGCTCTTTGACAGCACCCGCTATTCGACCAAAGGACGATCGGGATTACGACTGTGCCTGCGCAATGTGGTGCCTGCAAGCTTCCTGAAGCCGCGTTTCGACGCCGTGCATGCCAGCATATTATTCTCGGCGACTTTAGGGCCCCGATCTTTTTACCAACGACTTCTGGGGTTACCTGAAGACACGGCGTGGATCGATGTGGTGGCGCCTTTTTCCTCCAATCAGCTAGTGATACATATCGCCGATGTTTCGACGCGCTTTCAGCATCGCAGCGATTCACTCGCGCCCATTGCTGAGTTGATTGCGCAACAGTTCCGACATCGCCCCGGCAACTATCTCGCATTCTTCAGCAGCTTTGATTATCTAAGGCAGGTAGCCGCACGGCTGCAGGAGCGCTGCGGCGATATCGACATCTGGATGCAGGAACGAGCGATGGATGAACAGCAGCGCACGCTTTTCATCGAGCGATTTACGCCGACCAGCCAGGGAATCGGGTTCGCTGTGCTTGGCGGGGCCTTTGGCGAAGGTATTGATCTGCCGGGCCAAAGACTGATAGGCGCCTTCATTGCCACCCTGGGATTGCCCCAGGTAAATCCGGTCAACGAACAGTTAATGCGGCGCACGGGTGAAATTTTTGGCGCCCAGCTGGCCTACGACTACACGTATCTGATTCCCGGGATACGGAAGATTGCACAGGCGGGCGGGCGTATCGTACGCACGACTCAGGACGAAGGGACACTGTTCCTGATCGATGATCGTTTTCGGGAGCACAGGGTCAGGCAGCTACTGCCGACGTGGTGGGAACTACCCAGTCGATCCCGCGCGAACTTCAATACTTAATCGCCTGCCACGGTGCAGTGGAAATTCCTGCCAGGTCTGCATTGATGTAAAGCTCATAGACATAAAAAAAGGACTTCGATTTCTCGTAAGTCCCTGATTTATTTGGTGGAGCTAAGCGGGATCGAACCGCTGACCTCAACACTGCCAGTGTTGCGCTCTCCCAGCTGAGCTATAGCCCCAAAAACTGTTCTAACTCTTTGATCAAATTAAACTTTCACACCAATGATCAATGAGACGCTGGGCATTCTAGTGATAGCCTCCGCCACTGTCAACTGCTAAGCTGACTCACGCCTGAAGGCCCAACAATAAGGAGACGGCCGTGTTAGGAAAAGTGGTTCTATGGGTTTCCGCCCTCATGTTTATGGCCTACGGAGTGGTGTGCCTGTTCTCGCCGGCACTGCCCGCCGGTTACGCCGGACTCAGCATGAACACCGGGGATGCCCTCGTCGAAATTGGCGCCATGTACGGCGGCCTGCAGACCGGCTTCGGCATCTTCTGCCTGATGGGGGCATTACGCAAAGACTTGTACCGTCCTGCCCTGATCTCGCTAGTGCTTTTGGTGGGAGGCCTCGCGCTGGCGCGTCTGTTCACAGTCGTAACCAGCGACGCTGTCGTGGGTACCTACACCTACGGTGCCATGGTCTATGAATTCACCACTGCTATATTGGCTGGGCTGGCCCTGCGCAAGTCCTAGCGCAACACTACTTCGATGTGGGGGCGACGGGCTCCCCATCACTTGATGTCACCGCCTGAGGGGCAAATAAACAGGCCTTCCGCAGCAGCCGTCACCTTACCGTTCACACGCATCTCACCGCGACTCACCAGCTTGCGGCCGTCCCGGCGCACGTTGATGCCCCAGAGTTCGATCGGCGTGTTCAAGGGCGTTTTGTTGTGGTACTTGATAGTCAGTGTCCCGGTAAATCCCGGCTTTCCGGAAATTACGTTGGCCATGGCCAGGATCTCATCGAACACGGCGGCGATGATACCGCCATGCACAGCGTTGGGCGGTCCGGCGTAGGTCGCTGAAAAAATAGCCTCGCCACGCACTTCATTGTCCCCCGCTTTCCACAACCTGATAGGTGGCGCGATAGGGTTCCTCTTACCGCTTATCGGACTGTAGGGCATCACAGCAGTGAGATCATCTTCCCGCCAGTCAAGGCTGGGGGTATCGCTGGCAACGGATATTGTCGACCAGCCCTCCCCCTGCTGAATCCAGGGCCTGAGGACATTCATGGCCTGATGAATGTGCAGCGTCGCTTCAGAGAGCACCTCATCCGGGGCGTTACTGCAGCGCAAATGATAGATCAGTTGGCTGACATCCTGATTGATAGCCTCGGGCAAGCCACTACGTTCAGGCGCCGTGCTCTTCTCGGACATGCGTACTTCCTTATCTCAACTCATGAACCACTCCCATAGTGGCGCATTGGACTACGACCGGCAATGCTGCGGGTGCATTGACTTGAACCCCCATCACCATTGCATTGCACCGGGCAGGGCCATGACTAGGACTTTGGGCCGCGAGACTTTACTATCAGCGCTGCACAGGCATGCGCAGGAAGAGGAGACAGACAGTGCACATTGGACCAGAAAGCGTAGTGACGTTTCACTACACGTTGCGTGATGAAGCAGGGACTGCCAAGGAAACTTCGCGCGGCACAGAGCCGGCAACTTACCTGCACAGCGCCAACAATATCATCCCCGGTCTGGAATCGGCGATGACCGGCCGCACGGCAGGTGATGTGTTCAGCGCCACAGTAAACCCGGAAAACGGTTATGGCCTGCACAATCCAGACGCTGTACAACGCGTACCGATCAAACACCTGGCCATCAACGGCAAATTACACCCGGGCGCCGTCGTGCAACTCAGTACCAGCGACGGAATGCGTACCGTCACGGTCACCAAGGCCGGCAGGCATACTGCCGACATTGATACCAACCATCCGCTGGCAGGCCAAACGCTGGTCTTTGACATTGAAGTAGTGGATGTCAGGAATGCGACAGCCGAGGAACTGGCTCACGGGCATGTCCACGGTGCCGGCGGACACCATCACTGAAGTTTTAGTTTCAAGCGCCGTAGGTTTCACGCGCCGTAGGTTTTCTGCAAATAATCGAGGATATCAGAGGACTCGAATACGCCTCGATCGGTGTTAGGGTCGTAGAGATAGGGAATGGATACCCTGCCCTCCGTCTCCTGTAATACGCGCCGATTTTCCAGCTCACTGTCCGGTTGCAGATGCAGTCGCTCTCGCAGGGGCGGAAGAATCCACTCCTGCAACTGTGTGCGTCCACAATTGCGCAGGATGTAGGGGATTTCCATTTCGCAGAGTAATTCGCGCACTGGTCGCGCATAAGGGCTGGACTCGAAGCTGTACAACTCCAGCAGGTACTCTGGCGCACTGCCCGACCTAGCCTGTATACCACGACTCATGCGCGATGCGCTGGCCAGCATGGAGCCCAGTGTTTGCAGTTTGCCGGCCTTCCACTTGAGCGGCACGTCGTGCTGCCCGTAGGTCTCAAACAGGTAAGTAATGATGTCCAGGGATTCGTACATTTCCACGCCGGTGTTGGGATCAACCAGGTAGGGGAACTGTGCCTTGCCACCGCGTTCCACCAGCTCCTGCCGAAATCGCTGGCCGGACTTGGGACAGGGATAAATTTCCGCGTCCAGATCCAGCTCGGTCAAGGTCTCACGCACCAGGCGGCAGTAGGGACAGTTTTCAATATCATAGAGCTGCAAGGTCCGCTTGGGTTTGCTGGCAGCGGGTGTACTCTGGATGCCATTGGTCGCGCGCAACAGTGTCGCGATCATCGATGTTGCCAGGTTCCTTGCCATCACTTACCCCCACTCAATGCCTGGTAGTCCTTTTCCAGTTGCTTCATCGATTTCTTCGACACGCCGCCCAACACTTCAATGGCATGACGAATGCGCATGCGACTCATGTCGGGGCCCAATAATTCCATCGAGTCGACGACGGAAAACGAGGCGCTGGACCCGGCAATCGCGACAAACAGTGGCGCCAGAAAATCCTTAACCTTAACGCCCATGGCGTCCGCCAGGGTTTTTAGTGCACTCCACAAGGCATCGCGAGTCCAGTGACGCTGCGCTTCCAGGGACCATAAGGCAAACTGCAAGCCGCGGACCAGATCCTCGCGCTCGCCGCTTATTGATGCAAAGCTGTCTTCACCCAGTGGCAGGGTGCCGGATACCAGGAAGCTGGCCAGCGGCGCAAAATCACTCAACATCTCCATGCGTTTCTGGGCGTGCGGCAGCACTTTCATCAGATTCTCACGGTTGTACGCCCAGTCCACCAGGCGCTGCGCCAGTTGGGCTTCATCCAGTTCCTCGCGAATCCACGTGCCGTTGAGCCAGCTGAGTTTCTCCACATCAAAAATCGGACCCCCCAGCGAAACGCGTTGAATATCGAACTGCGCCATCATCTCCGGCAGGGAGAATTTTTCGCGTTCGTCAGGCATCGACCAACCCATGCGGCCCAGGTAATTGAGCAGGGCCTCGGGCAGAAAACCCATACGCTGGTAGTAGAGGATGCTGGTGGGATTCTTGCGCTTGCTCAGCTTGGACTTGTCCGGGTTACGCAGCAGTGGCAGGTGGCACAGCGTTGGCATTTCCCAGCCAAAGTATTCATACAGCAGCTTGTGCTTGGGCGCCGAATTGATCCACTCTTCGCCGCGCAACACGTGCGTAATGCGCATCAGGTGATCATCCACGACATTGGCGAGGTGGTAGGTGGGCATGCCATCGGACTTCAGTAGTATCTGTGC
>JANPDE010000061.1:0-10953 GCA_031431315.1 Haliea sp. | reverse complement strand
CATCGCCATGTCGGAGAGCAGGAGGCAATATCGTCCGAATTTCGCAATTGCATTGCTCTGGACAATGTATTTGACATGGAATTGTATGAGCATGCCAGGACAATCTCCGCCACTCAGGAATACAAAAAATGATAAGCCTGTGGAACGACGACATCGCTGCCGAATTTGCCAATGATGACCTCGCCATGCGTGTGTATACGTCTCGGTTGCTGGGTTCGGAAGAAGATCTGGTCATGCACGGCGGCGGCAATACTTCGGTCAAGGCAATGACAACGGATTTCTTTGGCAACTCACTTGAAGTGCTGTATGTCAAAGGCAGTGGCTGGGATCTGAAGACCATTGAGAAGCCCGGATTTCCGGCCATCAAGCTGCGGGAGACGCGGATGCTGGCCGAGCTCGAAACACTGTCTGACCCCGATATGACACGACAGTTGCGCGCGCTCATGCTGGACCCGTCGGCGCCCTCTCCGTCCGTTGAAGCCATTTTGCACGCCATTTTGCCTGCGAAATTCATCGATCACACCCACACCGATGCGATCGTGACGCTGAGCAATAATCCGCGCGGGGAACAGCTTCTCGCCGAGATATTTCCTGACTGTCTTGTCCTGCCATACATCATGCCCGGCTTTATTCTCTCCAGGCAGGTTAACGAGGCGCTCAAGCAACACGACCCGGGGCTATACACGGGTATTATACTGATGCACCACGGCGTCTTTACCTACAGCGATGATGCCAAAGCAGCCTATGAAAATATGATCGAACTGGTCTCCAGAGCTGAAGATTATATTGCGTCAAATAGGGTAGCCCCGCTGGCGTCGGCGCAGCACGCCGTGAACTTGCTGGATCTGGCACGTATTCGCAAGGCCGTGTCCACCGCTCGCGGCTGCGCCCAACTGGCCATGCTGGACCAGACACCTGAAGCACAGGGCTATGCCAGTCTGGACACAGTGGGCGACATCGCCACGCGCGGCCCAATCACGCCTGACCACGTCATTCGCACCAAGCGGATTCCCGTCATCATCAGTGCCAAGCCGGCGGAGGGTGTTCCCGAGATCAATCAATACGTCGCGGACTACAAGGCCTATTTCGAAGCCAACCGCACCCCACAACTGCAAATCCTCGACCCGGCGCCGCGTGTCGGTATCTGGCGCCAAGCGGGGTCCATTGCATTTGGCAGCAGTGTCAAGGAATGCAATATCGTCGCTGATATCGCCCGGCACACGCGATCGGCAGTGCAAACCGGCGAGTCCATTGGTGGCTGGCAGGCGCTCCCGGAAAAGGACATCTTCGATCTGGAGTACTGGGTGCTGGAACAGGCCAAACTGGGCAAAAGCAGCGGGCCGGGCAAGCCACACCAGGGCAAAGTAGCCATCGTAACAGGCGCCAATAGCGGTATCGGTAAGGCCTGCTGTGAAGTGCTTGCGGCGGATGGGGCCGTGGTGATTGGGCTGGACATTAACCCCGCTGTGGTCGACCAAATTAAACAGAGTAGCATGACAGGGATGGTGTGTGATCTCACTGACAGCGAGGCTGTAGTCGCTGCAGTAGAACGGGTCATCAGCCTGTATGGCGGGCTCGATATCGTGGTTTGCAACGCCGGAGTATTTAAAGCTGGCGAGCGCCTTGAAAGCCACACTCAAATTACGTGGGACCAGACACTCGCGATAAACCTGACAGCAACGCAGCGTCTTCTGACCGCAACGATTCCCTATCTGAAACTGGGTGTGAATCCTTCCATACTGGTGGTGGGCTCACGCAATTTTACAGCGCCCGGACCAGGCGCCGCGGCTTACTCGGTCAGCAAAGCAGGCATTACCCAACTAGCCCGGGTAGCAGCACTGGAACTGGCGGCAGACGGTGTGCGGGTGAATGTAGTCCATCCCGATGCGGTCTTTGATACCGCGTTATGGACCGACGATACGCTCGCCAGCTCCGCCGCACGTTACGGGATGAGTATCCCGGAATATAAAACAAAAAACCTGTTGAAGCGGGAAATCCGCTCGGTGGATGTCGCGCGACTGCTCTCGGTCATGGCCAGCGATGCTTTCATTGCGACAACAGGCGCACAGATACCCATTGATGGCGGCAGCGACAGGGTGATTTAGGCATTTTCAAATTAATATTGCCGTTTCATTTCATGTTCGCAGAATTACCCAGCGCCCTCTTCATGCCGTAGCCTGCCATGCCGATGGCAAGCTTTTTGGGCAGGAGTCGAAGCAGGGCCATGAACAGGCGGTTATGCAAGCCGGGCGTAAAATGCGGTTGCTTGCCCAGATGCTGCAGCGCCTGTTGTGCCACTGTGGCCGGACTCATTACCCCAACCAGTTGGTCACGACTGATTCCCTGGTTGAGTGGCGCATTGGTATCGGTGGACCCCGGCGCCAATAACAAAATATCGATCCCACTGCCTTTCACTTCATACCACAGTGCCATGACCAAACTGTGCAGAAAAGCTTTGGACGCCGCGTAGCCGGCGGACCACGGGAATACCGCATCGCCTTCTATCGACCCCGTAAATATCAGGCCACCGCGGCGGTTGGCAATCATGCCGGGCAGCAGCGCATGTGCAATCCTCGCCGGCGCCAGGCTGTTGGCACAGTACATCGCTTCGAGATCCTCCATGGCAATCGTCAGAAAGCCACCCTTGGACACACCGTAACCGGCATTGCTGACGATCAGGCCAACAGCCATCGATTGCGCCTGTGCGATCAGCCTATCTACCTGCTGCAGATCGCTTAGATCACTCACAACGCACGTGACGCTAATGCCGTATTCACCCTCCAGTTTCTCTTTCAAAGCCCGCAGCAAAGGCTCGCGCCTGGCTGTGAGCAACAGGTTAAAACCCACTGCTGCCAGCTGGCAGGCAAATTGCTCCCCGATCCCGGAAGAGGCTCCCGTCACCAGTGCGACAGACCCGTAGCGTTGCGTCAATTGTGTGTGCTTCATTTGAAATTTCCATTTGATAAGCTGTCAAATACTATTGATAATCCCTGGCATAACTAAAACCATAACTACAATAGTCGGAGAATCCCATGCGTTTGCCAATCGCTGTTCACCCTGAATATCGACAACTTTCCCGCCAACAACTAGACCCTGCGTCTGTTTATTCGGTACGAGGCTTTCACCCTGGATAATTTACCCCGGGTGAGTCGCGCGGTCATCTGGGGAGACGGGCTCAGCTACGGGCTCGATGTCACCTTTCGGTATTTTTAATACCCGAGGGCCCTTTGGCTTCGCTGCCGTAATTGGTTATTTGTATTGTGAACCGCTGTCAATCCACTCTCTGAGCAGCGCCTTTTCTTGACGGGTGAAACCAGAGTCAGGATGGTTCTCTTTGTAATCGGTATCCTGGTTGCCGTGCTTCACAGCATCATCGGGTACGGTGGTATTGAGGAAACCGTCCTTACGCTCATTGGTGGCATACCAGTACAACGGGGAGTCTGCAGCAAATTTACAGATCCACTGTGAAGTGCAAGGCCGAGGAACCACATAGTTTGGTGGCTCCCCTGGATTCGCCGGTCTGGTCAACTTAGGTAACCATGGCCAATCCTGCTGTAAAGAATCCCAAACCACCCTGGAATAAAATAAAACAGGACTATCACCAGCCGGGTAAGAAGCGTTATACACACCCGGGTAAGCTGCGCTATCGATGTGAAAGCCTTTATGGTTAAACCCATAGGAGTTAGTCTGAGCCCCTCCGGTGTTCATGTTGTGGCATGAACCACAGGTGCGCGTCAGGATAGGCTGGATCTGCGGCCATACAACCGGCGCCTTGATGGTACCCAATGCCGGGTTGGGGAGACTTGCTGATGATGTACGCGCAAAGTGTGCATTTGCATCCGCAATGCCCGATGCTGCAAATTGCGCACTGCGTTCTGTAGAGTGCCCATCGTGACAACCGTGACATGTCCTGGTTTCGCCCGGACGCAGCGAGTGCAGGAAGTCATCGTGAGTTATGGTCTCTCGTTGTTTGTTCTCCCCGGACATAATCAAAGGCGTATCGCAAGGTACCTGCATCTTGACGGAACCATCAGGACGAAGCCTGGCACGCATATAGGGCTTGATTGCCTTGTGCCCCACAGTATTCATGGTTTCTCTGAAATTGGTTTGCTGCCCATCTGCGTAGGAAAAATCAAACAGTTCAGCCACACGAACATTCAGAAATTCCATATTGGATGCAAGCCACGTAGCGTCACCAGAACGGGCTACCCCACAGCCTTGTTCCTGGCAGCGGGCTGCTGCTGTCATGGTATAGAACGTACCGTGTGTTAAAGGATATAGCTCTGTTGCCCTCGCGTTGGCGACCTGAAGGTAACAAGCCGTGCCTGTAAGGGGTGCTTGAAGGGTTGGAGCTGTCTGTCCAAATATTGTTTGATAGGTGGCTATGCGCCGACCGTCCCAGATATTCTTGGTGGTATCCTCGACTAGCGGTGTAGCCTGAGCTGTGTCGTAGGGATTGGTGATCAACGGAAATGTGTTGGCTGTCCCTGGCGTTGTACGATAAATGGCTTTCCTGCACACAGGACCACCGCCGACAAAGGATCGGGTCAGCTTGTCTATACCATTGTGTATGTAACACTGGCCGCGCGCCCAGGTGTACATCATCTGGGTAGCGCTCCAAGGCGCAGCATATCCTGCTCTACCGGTTGCCCTATACATGCCGCTAGCTGAACTGGTTTCAATTTTTCCAGTGTTATCGTCAGTGGATTGGCCCCATGGTGTAATACTTTTCCATGTAGGATTCAGAAAACGCCCACTACCCAATATGGAACTCCCAGGTCCACCATATATCTGCGAAATACTAGGTATACACCCAAGCTCCGTACGACAGCCCTCAACATGTGGATTACCGACAGTGAAACCATAGAGAGCACCAAAGCTACCTGTCTGGTTTCCCCTGTAGTAATTAGGACCGGCCATTTTCCCTGGGAAAATTTCCGCAAAAGACCGCAGAGCACGGAACTCATCCGAACCATTGTTTCCACCTTCCAGTTGGGGTGCCGGTGGAGGCGGCATCCAGCCCGCGGATTTAAATTGACCAGCATGCCCGTGTATCAACACCGTCATATCTGCCCCATTACTGTCCATGCGGCACAACCAATGTTTATTCGGTTCAGCCAGGAGGCCAGAGGAAGCCCCCTGTACCGCCTTCTCACCATGAGCATTGAGGCAGGAGTACACAATGTCGCCGTTCGTTTGCACATTCGGCGTGAGCGCCACCTGGTCCTGTGGCCCAATTAATTTGGCGTTCAACCCGGTAATATCCATTGTCCAAATTTGTGCTGCTTTGGCATCATTACCAGATCCCCCGCCTTGAGATATACAATCAGGACAGTTAAATCCATCTCGAATGTGCTGGTTATGTTGCGCCCGGTAGGGAAATTTATTGGCCCGATTGGAGGCGAATACCAACTTGGTATTGGAGAGCCAGTCAGGCATACGGTCGTATTCCTTGAAAGCATCGGCACCGTTGTAGTTATCAATACAGTTGACAGCGGTACCGGGTCGGTTGGGTATTGGCTTGGTTGTATTGGCTACGATGTCGTGGATATATAATTGTGCACAATGACCACCTACCATTTTGACATCCGGTGCGTCGGTGGATGGGGCGTAAGGCCCGCTCTTTGGACCGAAGGTTACCGAGAATACAATCTTGGTTCCGTCAGGGGATACCCTTCCTTCCTGGGCTGCACAGTTAACACCGCTGGTAGTGCAATCAAACAGGACCCGTTCTTGTCCTGTTGCTGTATTTTTAATAACCACATCTGATTGGATGAAATGGCCCCATACGGCTGCCACATCAGAGGTGTGTTGGTGAGCAGCTTGCTGTGAATCAGCAGCACCACCCGGTATTTGATTGCCTGCATAAGGTGCCCGAGTGAACACGATATCCCAGGGTATCATGGCAGCTGCAGGCGTGGCGCAGAGCACCATAGACAGGCTAATAATGCGGAACACCCTTTCAATCATAAAAACCCGCGTCCTGGTGCTGCTTGCATTCGCTGTGCCGGGTAATATTGCCGAGGGCAGCATTGACTCCAAATCGCCGCGCTACTCAGTAACGGGAGAGCCTGATCCCCAGATTATGACGCAGATTTTGACTTTTTGCCGCCCTTTGTTTTCTGCTGCTTTATCGTCGAGTGCTTCAGCCTATATCAGTTGCGACGGCAGACGGTATCTATACTTACTGCCTATCCCGTATTGCATTCACCCCGCACAAACACCGCATAGCCGTCCCAGTCGCCCTCACGCACGCAATATCCGGCTTGATCCAACAACATAACGGCTTTGCGATGTGAGAGTACGCTGTCCCTGACCACGAAGTAGTCCAGCCCATGAGATAGATAGGCCTGGAACCCGGCGAGGTTTTCATCGCTTGTCGCGCCGCTGGCGAAACGAAAGGCGCCGATCAATTCCTGCGCTTGCGTATTCAGGCCATCGGCGATCAACATGTTGGGCGCGTCCAGTTCACGAAAAATCGCCATGCGGAACTTTCCGCTCAACAGCGGAAGTGTCAGCGACAACTCATCGGCAGCCAACATGCTGCCGCCGGATAATGCTTCGACTAAGGAAAGCGATATTTTTTCACGTGCCGCCGGCAGTTTGTAATCCAGCGACGGGAAACGCACATAAGAACGCGATAACGGAGATATCTCCAACGGCAGCAAGGCCAAGCCAACCGCCGTCGCGCAAAACAGCATCACGAACCCACTCGTGGCTTTTCGCCACGCAGGTGTGTTGTAAGCATGTGCCGCGCCGAGACCGATCAACAGAAGGATCGGAGAAGCATAAGCCAACCGCCAGAAGGCATCGTTTGTGGTGACGTAGGTTACTACGAAGTCGGCTACCGGCGTTACTGACAGCGGTACGAACAGCAAGCCGCACCAGATCAACAACCATTGCAAATGCGCATATTCCTTCAGACGCAGCAGCACCGGCACCATCACTGCCGCCAGGCCGAGCGTGATCGACGGAAACCCATAGACCACACGCAACATATCCGTCAGGGAAGATGCGAAATTCAGTCCAAAGAATTCCACATCACCCTTCTGCTGCAATGCTGCCAGCGTGAATGGCAAGGAATAGATGCCCATCAGCAAACCGATACCGAATGACTGCGGCAGAAGCCTGGGCTTGCGTTGGGCAATGGCGTAGGAAAGGGAAACCAGCCCCGCCAGGATGGGCAGAAAAAATTGTGCCGATGAAGTCAGTCCGATTCCGGCTACCGACAGCGCGAACAGACGCCACCAGCGCCGGGGTTCCGTTTTTTCCAACGCATCAAGCGTCGCCAATACCACGAGTGGCATAATAATCTGCATGAGGAGTATTTTGCCCTGCCAGATCCGATACAACCCGATATTGGCGGTCGACCTATGCGTCACCCCATCGGTTGCAGCCAGAACGACCAGAACCAGGGTTCCGACGATAGCGCCGCCCCAGTTCCCCGTCAGTCGATACAAAAGAAGAAACCAGGCGAGCACAAAGCCCAAACCACCCAGCACGGGGATTGCCAAATGATAGACATCAAGCGGCTGGACGCCTGCCAGGCTGGCCAGGACCGTAATAAGAAAGGGATAGCTTTGAAAGATGTCGAAAAAATAACGACCCGAATCCGCCATCCCCGCGAACGGGTAACGCCAGATCAAAGGCTGATCTGGCTGCGACAAGGTCAACACCGCATGTGCGAGGTAATTGACATCGTCATCGCTGGGTCGGTTGCCAAGCAGGGCAATACTGGCGGCAAGGACACCCAGCAGGGCCAACGCGAGCAAGCCCCGATAGGGACCACTGCCGACGGTGATTGTGGTTCGCATCCCGTTTCGCCTGGCTGCCCAGGCGAGATAGCCAGCATAAAAGACCACACACACCAGACTGATCGAGATCAGGTCATGCAGCGAGGCGCCCAGCCATAATCCCGCATGATAAAGAACCGTAAAACCGCACAACAACCACACGGGGAAGAAGGCCGCCTGCTCGAGCAATTGCACATGGGTGCGTGCGCGCGCCTCCATATCAGCCAGCGGCCTTAAATATGTGCCGGATGACATCATTGTGCTAGGTCGCCAGCCGCCTCGATGACCTTCTCGATCACCTCGGTCTGCCGATCTTCCAAGCCCAACCATAGCGGCAAACGAACCAGCCGTTCGCCAGTGCTGTCGGTGTTCTGCATATCACCCACGGCACGCCCTACGATTCGGCCGTGCGGAGACGAATGCAGGGCAACGTAGTGAAAGACCGTTCCGATGCCCTGGGTCCTGAGGCGCTCGATGAAAGCTGTGCGGCTAGCCAAATTCGGCAGCAGCAGATAGTACATGTGCGCGTTATGGACACACTCACGAGGCAGTGAGGGCCGACGAATCCCTCCCGCGCTTTCCAGGTTCGCGAACCTCTGGTGGTAATTGGCCCAGATGGCCAGTCGGCGCTTGTTGATCGCGTCGGCCTCCTCGATCTGTGCCCACAGGAATGCGGCGATGATCTCCCCCGGCAGGTACGACGAGCCTATGTCCACCCAGGTGTATTTGTCTACCTGCCCGCGAAAAAATTGACTACGGTTGGTTCCTTTTTCCCGGATCATTTCCGCACGTTCAACAAAACGCGGGTCGTTAATCAACAATGCTCCGCCTTCACCAGAGATGATGTTCTTTGTTTCGTGGAACGACAGGGCAGCCATGTGGCCTATGCTGCCAAGAGGCCGACCCTTGTAAGTGGACATGATACCCTGCGCCGCGTCCTCTATCACCAGCAGGTTGTGGCGCTGCGAGATGTCCATGATGGTGTCCATCTCGCAGCCGACACCCGCGTAATGCACGGGCACAATGGCCTTGGTACGCGGTGTGATGGCGGCCTCTATCCTGGTCTCGTCAATGTTGAGCGTGTCGGGCCGAATATCCACAAACACCGGAGTGGCACCACGCAGCACGAAGGCATTGGCGGTGGACACAAAGGTGTACGACGGCATGATGACTTCGTCGCCTGGCTGAATATTAGCCAGGATCGCTGCCATTTCCAGTGCGGCGGTGCAGGAGTGGGTGAGAAGAGCCTTCTGGCTACCGGTGCACTGCTCCAGCCAGGCATTGCATTTCTTGGTGAACTGGCCATCACCCGCCAAATGCCCACTGGCATGGGCTTGCGAGATGTACCAGAGTTCCTTGCCGGTCATGTAGGGTTTGTTGAAGGGAATATTCATGGGGCTGAAACCTTTGATGAATGCGGCGAGGGATTTGTCCGAAAGACCCAGAACTTCTGGAGCAAGAGAGCCAGATAAAGAAGAAAGCCCACTCCATTGGAAACAAGCCCGACCGTTGCATACCGAAGAAATTGACCTGCTGTCTTTTTCATGGAGCTAGCGATCCATCGCGCCACCCCCAGATATACCAGGGTGCATCAGGCCCAACGTTGAAAAGCAGATCAAGTATCGACACTCCATGCTCGAATGGTGGGGCGCAACCGTTCAAGCAGCTTGCAAAGTGTACCCGCCGCGTTACATACCGGCACCATGATCGACAAGTCGAGTTCGGGAGCCCAGTCATCAAAGACTATCATGGGTGATGCACCATTGGTACGCGCTCTCTTCCGGATACGCGATCTTCTAGCCCTTGGCGCTTCTCCAAGTAGATCAGTGAGACCATCGCTACCCTTGCCGAGAGTACCAAATTCTAACAAGCGCACCACGAGCAAAAACTGTATTACATTAACGCTGTCACGTTTTATTGGGCTCAAGATAGAAGTATCAACGGGGTGTCGATAGTCGATGGTCATCCAGAAAACGGTCTCGGCATCTGATACTAATCCAAGACGGCTCACTCCGTGCCTGTAATTTGAGCTAGCGTCGTTGGCCGTGTGAATCTGGCAAGCGTACAATTTTAAGGCTTAATGCGGGCCAATGTAGCTGAACCTCGGTTGGTTCTCGCCGTTGTGCACAACCGTCTCCAGGAACATCGTCAGGGGCCTGACCCACAGCCCGCCGTTGCCATACAAGGGGCTGTATACCACCAGTAGTTCGTCTGTCTCGGAATGGGTAGCAATACCCTGGATCGTGTACTCGCCGCCCTTGAAGTGTCGATACAGTCCCGGTTTGAGTTCCACTGCGCTGCCCATTTCTACGTCTGCCTCTATGTCTACGAAAATCAGCTGTGTTCAGACCGGCACAAAGATCAGGACGGGGATTCTACGCACGCCTTCCGTGCGCGCCCGATACTCCTTATAGTCCGGGTACATCGCTTCCAGCAACGGCCACAGTGTCGTTTCTTCCTGCGCGTTGGCCTCGCGCATGCGGTAGGTTTTCTTCTCGCTGCCAATTTGAATATCGACCGTAGCAGCGGCTACCACGTTGTAATACCAGACAGGCAAGGTCGACATGCCACCCTTGGACGCGGTCATCACCACGTTGTTACCGTGTTTGAGAAATAGCAGTGGGATTTTGCGAACCGCACCGGTCTTGCGTCCCACGGTGGTGAGGATAGCAACCGGGCCACCGAGGAAGGTGTTCCAAAAGCGGCCGCCGGATAATTCATAGACTGTCGTCTGCCAACGGCCAACCTTGTTGATAATCCAGGTGCCGAATTTTTCCTGCTTTTGTGTGTAGGGTTGGACTGCTTTGGTCATACATGCGCCTCTAAAAACAGGCGACAGTATAACCCAAAAGAGGAATGTTCCAGCGCTGCTAGTGCAGTCCCATGGGCCTGCCGCTACGGGCTCGCGCACGGGCGTCGCGCACCACCTGCGGCGCCACCGGATTCATCCTGGCGACTCCCTTGCGAATGAGCGAGGGAATCAGGGTGGCGAGCAGGCGGGCTGTGACCAGTTGCGGATTCCTGCGCGGTACGGTCACTTCGAAGCGCCGCTCCCGGATCGATATGAGAATTTCATCGGCCACCAGTTGCGCCGGATACTTGGTGCCGCTGTAGGCATTATCGTCCTCGAACTTGTCCCAGATCTCGGTATCGATCGGCC
>JANPDE010000060.1:0-4799 GCA_031431315.1 Haliea sp. | reverse complement strand
ATGGATAGCGCCAGGGCGACTCCCAGATAAACCCCTATATTTATCTTAACGAGCAGCAGAGCGCCCACCACTCCAGCCATTACTACGACAGGAAATACGTTAGTGTGTCGTGACCCAACATAGCTCGAAGACAGCAGTGCTATTGCAATTAATAACAGTATTAGCTCCTGTGGGTGTCCTGCGCTTGCAGTTAACAACATAAGAAGAAAAATAAGCTGCAGTTGAACAATTGCGGCCAGGATCAGAGAACCCGTGAGGCGGTGAACGAAAAAGGCACAAACCAGGGGACTCAGACCCCAGAAAGCCATGGTCGTTAACCGATTCGTATTATGAGAAACATCAGTATTTGTCAGGTAGTGAATGACATACTTAAGCAAAAAGAAAAAGGGGCCGTGATACTGAGAGTCGCCTACAGTGTCATAATTGCCCCCACTTTTGATGAAAGTATCGACGAGCAGTAGCATCGTACCTTCATCATCAAAATAATTGTAATATGTGAAAATTAGGTAGTATGCGAACTGCAGTCCAAGGATAAAAATAGCGAGACAAGTGACCGTAGGCACGAGTGCACGAGGAAGAAAAGGAGGACGGTGTTCTGATACGTCAAGTTGATGGTGTCTCGAAAGCCTGAACGTCATATTCTGATCCTGGCTATTATTCTTGTTTACCCTAATCTGCAAATATACTATATAGCAGAGATGCGGTTAATTCAGCCCACATATTTTCCAATCCAGAAATGAGTCTCAAGAAATGTAAGGTTCCAAAGGGACTATTCAGAATCCAGTGTCAGTTTGAGTGCTCGTTTAGCACCTTATCATAAATCCAAATAGCGTTTGTGCCTGAGTGGGCGTAAGGACAAGCTTGATGATGAACAAAATCGGTTTCCTGGCCGCAGTGCTAAACAAGTAGAGCGCCAGCTCCAGTCATGCAAAACAACAATCAGACTCCATTACGAATTCCTCGAAGGCATCCAGGGCCAAGGGTCGACTGATCAAAAAGCCCTGATAGGCCAAACAGCCCAAGTTTGCAAGAAAATCTCGCTGCTCGACCGTCTCAACACCCTCTGCGATCACTGCCAGGCCCAAACTTTCAGCCAACACGATGATCATCTTTGCAATCGCCATATCATTGGAGTCAGTCAGGACGTGCTTGACGAACCCCTGATCGATTTTCAATTGGTCCAGAGGCAAACGTTTCAGGTAAGTGAGCGACGAGTAACCGGTACCGAAGTCGTCCAGAGAAAAGCCCACACCCTTCGCTTTCAAAGCTGTCATTTTGGTAATGGCGTCTTCCACATCATCCACCAGCAAGCTTTCGGTCAACTCCAACTTGAGGCGATGCGGGTTGGCTCCGCTGTGAGCGAGAATGCTCAACACCTCGTCAACAAAATTCAGATGCTTCAATTGACGGGAGCTGACATTCACTGCGACGGTAAGATGCGCCATTTCCGGTCGCATAGCCCACAATGCCAATTGGGCACAGGCGGTTTCCAGAACCCATCGACCCAACGGAAGAATCAATCCGGTATCTTCAGCAAATGGGATGAATTCGAGAGGTGAAACCATGCCTCGCCTTGGATGCTGCCAGCGCAACAGAACTTCCGCGCCGCTGATATGACCCTTCGCTGTTACCTGCGCCTGGTAATGCAGATCAAACTGTTTGTTCTGAAGAGCCTCGCGAAAGCTTTCTTCCAATGCCGCGCGGGTCGTGACCGCAGTCTGCATGTCGGGATCAAAAAAACGTAGTGTGTTACGACCCCCGGCCTTGGCCTGGTACATCGCCAGATCGGCGCGTTTGAGCAGATCGTCGGTGCCGCCGTCGTGATCTGCGAATAGCGTGACACCGATGCTGGTGGTGCTGTTGTGTTCATAGGTATCGAGCTGGTAGGGCTGGGTGAATGCGGCGAGAATTTTAGACCCCACGGCTTCAGTCTGCATAATAGCTTCCTGCATAAATTCGCTCAGCTCTTCCAGCATCACCACGAACTCATCACCACCCAGGCGAGCTACTGTATCGCCCTTGCGTACACAGCTGCTTATGCGGATGGCCACCTGCTGTAACAATAGATCGCCAAGATCATGGCCAAGCGTATCATTGAGGGTTTTGAAATTATCGAGGTCGAGAAACAACAGTGCGCAGTGTTTCCCGCTTCGGGTGCTGGAGGCCATCGATTGCTTGACCCTGTCGATCAGCAACCTACGATTGGGTAATCCGGTAAGATGATCGTAGAAGGCCAGGTTCCTGATTTCGTCTTCCGCGACCTTGCGTGAAGTAATGTCATCGACAAGGGAGATCACGCCAACCACATCCCCGTTGGCATCCCGTAAAGCGGCGTTGTACCAATCGCATTGGATAGATTCACCGTTCCTGCGGACATTCTCGTTGACGCTGTTTCCGTCTCCGGTTCCTGCGAGCATTTCATTCAGGATGGGGGTAACATTAGAACGCTCCGCTTCGGGAACAATGAAGTTGGCATGCTGCCCTAACGCCTGTTCCGCACTGAATCCGAAAATTTTCTCGGCGGCAGGGTTCCATTGCACCACCCGGAATTTTCTATCCCACTCGATAACTCCCAGCGGCGCCTGATCGAATTGCAGCGCCAGTTTCTGGTTAGTTTCCAGAAGCTTTCTCTCGGCATTTTTACTTTTAAATTGCGTTTCCAACAGGTGTCTCATCGCCTTACTGGAACGGCTTCCCACAATAAGCAGTGAAATTAGTCCTGCCATCAAAACTCCAGCGGCCACGCGTTCAACATCCCCGTCGGTGTTCCAGATCGCAACCGCAGGCGGAGCGAGTGCCGCGACTATAAACACCTGCATTGCGGCTGGCTGCGATGCCAACGTGCTTATCGCGACCGCGCAAACGCTAAGCAGAGTGCCAACAAAGAGCATCGGCTCAGCGCTTCCGGCCTCGGGCATCATCAGGGTCGGGCCAAGAGCCCAGGCTGCACCTGCTGCAGCGGATCCAGCAAAAAAGAGTCTACGCCATCGCGCGAGGGCAAGTGTCTGGGATTGGGCTCGTTGGAACAGTATCCAAAGCAGGAAACGCGCGGCTGCGACGGTCAGGATCACGATCAACCACATCGTCATCAATGACGTCGGGAAAAATGGCCACAACAAACCTGCGAAAATGCAGGACACAGCCACAACCATAAACAAACTCTGGCGTAGGCGGGCATAGGCATCATGCAGTAGCGCGACCTCAACATCCTGCTGCGCGTCGGCTGCGTCAGGAGGCCTATGCAAATGCGATTCGCTCAATTCATACTCTCCTACAAAAACCACCTACAAAGAAGGCTTTGTTGGTTAAGGCAAAAAAAGGGCTTTCATTCAATGTTAAAAATGCCTGTATCCCTATCCCCGACTCTTATCTATTGCTCTGCAGTTTATCAGATTAGAGGTTTAGCTCCATGGCCAAAGGCACTATCCATGCCTGGACTTATTTACTAGCCCTGCGAACACTGTCTGGTGCACAATAGAAGTAGTACGATCTAGCCAAGACGAAGAAGAACCAGGACGACAACACGAAGCGCCTCGCGGAGTAACGCATGCCTCGAATTCCACTGCTATTGATTGCACTGTTTTTCCTATCGGGGGGTATTGGTCATTTTGTTTTCACCGACTTCTTCGTTTCGGCCATGCCGAATTATTTGAGCCATCACAGTGAGCTCGTTATTATCAGTGGTGTATTTGAGATCCTGGGCGCTATTGGCATTCTAATTCCTAAAACTCGTCTTTGGGCGGGCTATGGACTGATCGCGCTGATTATTGCTGTGTATCCCGCCAATATTAATATGGCTTTACACCCAGATAGGTACAAAGATTTATCAGCGCTATTTTTGTATATCCGCTTACCATTTCAGTTTCTATTTATATGGTTTGTTTGGTGGGCAATCAAACCTGAAAGGTTAAAGAGAAAAAATGCGGAATGGTAAATGTGTGAAATTGTGAGTACTTCTCGACCATGTTCGTAAAGGAACATATGGTGAATGATCGATTACAACGAGGGAGGCTTATTTTTGCACACACCTTCGAAAACAGGCTCTTTCATTCAGTCGCCTTCAGCGGATTGCAGTTTTTGATGATCACCCGGCCCTGCAGCAGGTCGCCACGCGAGTACTCACGAAATTCACAGGTGTTGGTATCTGGCTGGTAATTTTCGATCCACAGATGGTCATCCTTCCAGGTGACGCCCATGTGGTGCTCTCCCTCCGGTACCGTGATATGCATAATACCTCCCCAGCGCTTGACCAGTATCTGCTGGAAGTAAAAATAGTATGCCGCCGTGCCAATGATGCCGATCAGGGCCGCAGCGACAAAAGCGATGCCCCATTGTTTGAACAGTCCACCGATAAGCCACAGCGCTATCGCCACGGCAAGAATGATGGCAGTCCAATACAAATAGGTAGTCATTGCAGTACCCTCTTTTTCCGATTTTGGCCATACTGGCGAAGACATAATAACAGGGTAATCGCTGTTTCATGATCTATCTGTTTATTGCCTCCTTCGTACTGATTGTCTACGGCACGTTATTTCCGTTCAGCTTTCAGGCGGATGCTCACACCGAGGGCATTGTGGCGGTGTTCGTCAATTCGCTTTCCGATCGTCCAGGCGGCGGCGACCTGATCTCCAACATCGTGCTTTTCCTGCCCTTCGGATTTTTGGGCATGCAGGCTTTATCGACGCGAATACCGACCTTCGTGCGGATCGTACTGGTATTCGCCCTGGGGGCGGCGACATCCCTGAGCGTCGAGATAGCGCAGTACTTCATGACCATGCGCAACACCAGCATTTATGATC
>JANPDE010000059.1:0-4342 GCA_031431315.1 Haliea sp. | reverse complement strand
TTTGGGTTAATCGCCTCATTGGAGATCAGCAATCCGGAGCAATTCCTTATACCGTCACCAGCGCACCTACTTAACGTGCCGATGCGCCGATACGACCATCCGGTCTGATCGGACCGGTAAGAATCGAAGTTGCAAATGTAGTTGCGCTACATTAGCCTTGAAAAAAAATCGGCGAACCGACATGCGACGAACTGTCTTACTGGCTGCCTGCATAGGTATTTGTACGGGTATTCCGCAAATCGCTGGAGCCGCGCAGGCCAAGACAGCCAACTCGATTGAAGTTTGCCGCGATGGTCAGAAAATACGTGTTCCCCAAGCAGAACGGCTTTACTTTGACACCGATCCGCCGTGCGTGGATTCCAAGGATACATTTTCATTTACTGACGAATTTGAACGCAAGGACGCTGCAACGCTGGGTAATGAATGGCTGGACTGCCATTCGCAAAAGCCCAGCGCTTTCGAGCCATTGGGCATACGCAACGGTGGCGTGGTTGTACCGAACCCATTCACCCGACCCGGTGTTTACGACAGCACCCCGCCCAGCGGCCACCCTCCAAAGGATGGCAAGCTTTTCCCTGGAATCGGCTGCGCAACTGTAGAAACGGGAACGACTACTGTATCGGTTAAGGTCATCTGGAGCGGAAACTGGGGAGTCGAACATGCTCCGCCGGTATCGCATGTTGAGGCTACTCCACTCCTTTACGTCACGCCGAGCAATCCCAGATTTGGTTTTGGCGCCTGGCCTTCGGAACTTTATGGTAAACCCATCATTTTTGTCGGCTATATTGCCGCTCCTGTAGAGAATTTCGAGGTTATCACTTATGCGGTATTGCCCGGTAAACACGTCACTGGAACACCCAGAGAAGTTGAGCTAAGGGCTGAAGAACCCGGAAAAGTGACGATGTGGGTTGATGGACAACAAATCAGCTTTGAATCCGGGATAGGATTGGCGCCGATTGAGGTCGACCCAACCATGATTCACAGCACGCGGCACGGATTTGCCGTGGATGCTCACTTTGTCAATCCTCCTACCAATATTCCAACGTTAAAGTCTATTGAAGCGGTCACCATCAGAGCATTAGATTAGACGACTCACCCACGTAACGGTCAACGCGTGGGCCATTGCTTCATCCGCTACAATCCCCAGCCGCATATTGCTAGACGTTTGTACATAGTCGCTTTATGCTTGGGCAATACCTGCCGAACAACAATAATCAGCGCTGGAGAATCCGCATGCCCCGTCAAAATTGCCTGCCTGCCCTGTTGTCCCTAAGTCTGTTCAGTCTGCCGCTACCATTAACAGTCTGGGCGGAAGACCTGGCACTGGAAGAAGTGGTCGTGACCGCCAGGAAGCGAGAGGAGTCTCTGCAGGTAGTACCCGTCGCGGTCACCGCTTTCACTACCGACACTATGGAAGCCCTTGGCATAAGGAATATGCGGGATTTTGAGGGGCTGGTGCCCGGCCTGAACCTGGGTGGCGGTGGCAACGGGGTTAAAGGGGACGGCAATGCCTATATACGCGGTGTCGGGCAACGCGAGACTCAGGTCACCACGGACGGCGGCGTGGGGATCTATCTCGATGAGGTCTACATCGGCCGCGCCTCGGGGGCTTTGCTCGATGCCGTGGAAATCGAAAGCATCCAGGTGCTGCGCGGCCCTCAGGGCACGCTGTTCGGCAAGAACACCACCGGCGGCGCGATTTTGTATACCTCCATCAAACCCTCCGCGGAATTCGGGGGTACCGCCAAAGGCACCTACGGCAACCTGGACCGCAAGGATGCCTCCGTTGCCGTTGACGTTCCGCTGATTGAAGACACCCTGCTGTCACGCTTGTCCCTGGCCACCGTCAATCGCAACGGCTATATCGAAAATGATATCGACGGCACGCAATACAGCGATGAAGACAGAAACATGATCGTCGGCCAGCTGCGCTGGCTGCCCACCGACGCGCTGATTGTGGATTTGAATGTGAACCACACGAAGATCGATCAAAAACCCATCGGCCAGAAGTGTAAGTGGCTGGGCGAAGAGCTGGCCGCGGCGGGGTATCCCAATCAGGGCTCACTTGAATCCATCTACGACCTCTTTTCGCCAGTCTCCGTTGAGGAGTATTGCAACCGCAGTGGAGACGAACTGCCGATAGACAAGTTCCAGGGGGAGCAGAATACGCGCTCCGATATTTTTTACCAGGGCGTGTATAAAGTAGATACCAGTATGGCGTCCAATACCGTCAGCTGGGAGATCAATGACGAAATGCAGTTCAAGAGTATCAGCGCCTACCGCAATACACAGCAGCGGGCCGACGAGGACCTCGATGGTATGGACGCGGTGATTATTGGCCGCCTCGCGCCCGAACACAACGATACCGATCAGTACTCGCAGGAATTCCAGTTCATCGGCAATGCCTTTGATGAGCGCCTCAATTACACCGTGGGCACCTATGCCTTCTATGAAGAAACCAACGATGACTGGTTACAGGACTTCGCGGGCTACGTGGAGTACGCGAATCCTTCTCCCATCAGCGACAATAACATAATGCTTGCACGCTCCAACCTGACCGAACGCGAAACCGAAAATACGGCCTATGCTGTATTCAGCCAGGCGGACTATAACCTCCGGGAAGACCTGATCCTGACGCTGGGCCTGCGCTATACGTATGAAGAGCGCAAAACCAATTACCGGGAAGCAAAGGTTTATCTGCCGAGTATCGGCAATGGTGACTACCTCGGAACTCCGGCCACGATTCTCCTGGCCCCGTTCTCACAACCGGGCGGCAGGCCGGTGACATCCTGGCTGTATGGGTTCGATCCCGACGGAGCCGCCGGTGCGGCACCGTTCACCGTCGGCGCTTTTGGTGAGTCAAGTGACAGTCGCAATGATGACGACGTAAGCCCGATGGCGAGCATCAAATACCTGGCCACCGACGCGGTATTGGAACGGTTGCACATGGACGATGCGATGACCTACCTGACCTACAGTACAGGCTTCCGCTCTGGCGGCATTGCGGTAGGCAATGGCGACTTCGACGGTGACAACATTATCGATCTGGAAAACTTCAAGCCAGAGTATGTCGATATGTGGGAATGGGGGTTCAAGATCGATGCTCTCGATAGAATGCTGCGCACCAACGTCGCCATTTTCTACGAGGATTATTCCGATATCCAGCTGACCACCACCAAGCCCGATCCCAGTTTCGGCATTCCCCTGCCAGCAATCGAAAATGCCGGCAAGGCCGAAATGAAGGGCGTTGAAATCGAATTTACCCTGCTGCCCACAGATAACCTGCGCTTCATGGGCAGCGTTGCCTACCTGGACGCCGAGTTCAAGGAATGGCTGTCCGAGATTCCCGTCGACGGAGAACAGGTGGTGATAGATCGAGCAGATGAGCCGATGCCGCGCGCGCCCCAGTGGACCGCCTACCTCTCAACCGACTACAACATCCAGACCGCGACGATGGGTGTGATCACACCCAACTTCCTGGTGCGCTACAGCGATGAAACCTACGGTGGCTTCGACCGACCCAGCTTTTATGTCGCGGATGAGATCACCAATCCGGCGGAAACGTTCTACGATGCCCGCATTACCTGGGACCTGCCAGATGATCGCACGACCGTGGTGGCCTGGTGCAAAAACCTCACCGACAAAGATGATCACAGCCTGGGCGGCGTGCCAGTGGTGGGTGTGGCCCGCACCACCACCGTGGGCTACGCACTGCCGCGCACCTACGGCATCGATGTGGTGTATCGGTTCGGCGCCCAGTAACTATCAACCAAGTCCCTTGGGTGTAGTGCCGATAATTTCGAGTGCTTCCAGTTCCTGGATTTTTTGGTCGCTGTAGCCCAGCACCGACTTGAGTACCCTGTGGTTATCCTGCCCCACCACCGGCGCATTCAGGGTGAGCCAACGCTGCGTGTGCCTGGACAGGAAAGGCGTGGTGACATAACTGTGGGTCCCGACCACCGGGTGCGCAAGCTCCTCATAAAAGTGTCGCGCGCGTAATTGTGGATGTTGGCTGGTTTGGGTGCCGAGCCAGACGGTGCCAGCAGGGACGTGGGATTGCACCAGGCTCTCGAGTATGTCTGCCAAATCATGGCTGCCGAACAATTCGGTCAACACGGCATCGAGCTGATCGTGATGGCGCCAGCGCTCGTCATGCGACTGGAACATGGCGTCATCCAGCGCGAGGGGCTGGCCCAGGCAGTGTTTCAACCCACGCCACTGCACCTGCGTCTCTATGGACTGCGCCAGCCATTGCTCGGCTTCGGGACGATGGTGTTTACAGGGGTATAGGCCCTGCGGCGCCGCGCGATAACAACGATTACCCGCGCGCTGCAGGATATTG
>JANPDE010000058.1:0-23836 GCA_031431315.1 Haliea sp. | reverse complement strand
GGCGTAATACCAGTCTGGCCGGACAGTCCCGCGGTGGGTGGGGTAGACATGCATTTTAAACCCGGCAGCACCGTACTTTTCGAACATGCCGATGGTGCCCGTGGTGAGCTGATCCTTATACTGTTGCCAGTTACTGCCATCAATGGTGTAGAGCGGCTTTTGGTCTGGAAAGGCGTTTATGTAGTTGTCCGAGCCAGGCACAAAACCCGCTGGCACCGGGGTACCTTTCGGGTCCCACGGCGGAATACTGCCATCGGCGTTACCCGCCATTTCGGCGCCCACGGGCGTCAGGTCCTTGCCCAGTCGGGCGGCTTGATCGGCGGACACGGCGGCCAGGGCGGAGGTCGTTGCCAGTGAAGAAAGACAGAGTGCTGCCAGGGTCGTTTTAAGCTTCATTATTACGGCTCCAATTAGCTTTTGCAGGACGCTGCATAGAGAGTAGATCAGTCTACGGGAAATATCTACCGCTTTTGGCAGGAGCGAATCTATTCATAATATTGCCGGGGTAGATCAGGCCACCCGGGCATCTTTGGCCTCTGGGTCAAAGGCAATATGCAACTCCTTCATGGCATTGACAAAGAAGGAGCGGACGAAGCGAGGCTCACCCTTAAGCACTGGATTGCGCAGGCGCGGGATGAGTTCCTCGAACATGATATTCAGCTCCAGCCGCGCCAGGTGAGACCCGATGCAAAAATGTTGGCCGATTCCGAAGGAGCGCAGTTGGTTGTAGAGGTCGGGCATGCGCTCGGCACGCTTCACGTCAAACACCTTGGCGTCCTCGCCAAATACCGCCTCGTCGTGGTTGGCGGTGTGATAGTGCAGGATAATCTTGTCGCCTTTTTTGATCTGCTGGCCTCCCAGCGCGGTATCTGCCATCGCGGTGCGACGCATGGAAATGAAGGCGGTGTTGTAGCGCAGGATTTCCTCGCAGGCGTTGCCAATCTTGTCGGGATTGTCCACCAGGTACTGCAGCTGGTCCGGGTGCTCCATCAGCAGGCGCATGCCCTGGGCGATTACGGTGCGGGTGGATTCGTTGCCGCCCACCAGGATCAGTATGAACATCCAGCCAAACATCTCCTTGGAGATGGGTGCGCCATCGAGTTCTGCGTCCAGCAACGCGCCGGTAATGTTGTCCATGGGCGATACGCGATGCTGGGCCGCCAGATTGAGCGCGTACTGGATAGCCTCTGCCGCCGCAAGCTGTCCTTCGAGTTCTGAAATCGACATATCCGGGTCATCGGCGAAGATCATGGTGTTGGTCCACTCGAAGAACTTCTTCCTGTCCACCAGAGGCACACCCAATAACTCCAGGATGGCGATCAACGGCAGTTCCGCCGCTACTTCTTCCACGAACTCGCACTCCCCCTTGCTGGCCACGGCGTCGATGATATGACGTGAGTGTTCGCGGAACTGGGGCGCGTAGGATTCGACCCGCTTCGGGGTGAAGGCGTTGCGCACGATGCGGCGCACCTTCTGGTGCTTGGGTGGGTCCATGTTGATAATCGTGTGGCTGTGGATGCCATCCACCATCGCCTGGTCGTACTCCATGGGGAAGGCCGAACGCGCTGCGGACGAAAAGAGCGCGGGATTTTTTGACACATAGTCCATCTCTGCCACACGGGTCACGGCCCAGTAGGGGACTTTGGTGATGGGGTCCTCCAATTTCACCACCGGTCCGGCAGCACGAATCTCAGCCAGTTTGCCGTACGGCATGCCCTCGGCGTAGGTATCCGGGTCGAGCAGGTTGGCGAAGGGACATTGGCTCATGAACTTCTCCGATTCTTGCCGAGCTACGACGATAAAACTAACAACTAGTAGTTTTTAGCGAATACTGGCATATCGACTGTGTAGGGTAAAGCCTGACTGTCAGGACACCAGTGTCAGGACGCCAACCAGTTGCGCCACCCGCCATAGCCACTGATATTTTGCGCGCCCGCCAGGCCAAAGCCGTCGCAGATAAACCCGCTAATCCAGCGCCCATCGGCCAACTCCACTTTACCAATACCCAGTGGCGCGGGAATCCCGTCGACAAAACTTCCGAAATTGCCGTGGGGCATTGACCACACCTCAACTTCAATGGCCGCGCCTGCAGCCTCGTCTCTCACCATGGCCGGTCGCTTGCTGTCGGGCAGCGCATACAGTTGGTAGTGTGGTGAACTGGTGGTGATCTGCTGCAATTGTCCGCCGCGCTCGGTGAGTTGCCAGTTCAGCGGTTGGCCCTGTAAATGCGCCCCGCACACCACGATGTCAATAAATTCTGTTGCCACGTCCGCAACTTGAAAGGACGAGGGCGAAGGCTGGTGACCTGTCGCACCCAGCGGCAGTTGATAATCGCGGTGCAGCATGGCGGCGTAGCCCAGCAACCTGATATCCGCAAAGGCAGTTGAGAACAGCGTTACGCCCCACGGTACGCCGCAGCCGGTGAAGCCAACGGGAATTGCTGTGGCGCAGTAATCCAGCAGATTGACGAAGTTGGTATAGGTACCCAAATGGGAATTGCACTCGATGGGTTTGTCGGCTATTTCCGCGCGGGTGTAAAACCGGGGGCAGGTGGGTGTGAGCACAAAATCCAGGCCCAGCAGCAGTACATCACACTGCCTCTTCAGAGCGGCCAGTCGGTACTGGGCGGCGAAGGCATCCGCGGCGGTTTTACCCTCTGCGCCGTCGATAATCTGTTTGATCACCGGGAGCATCCACGATCGATCAACATCGCGTGTCGCCAGGGCACGCTCACTGACCCATGGGCCTTCATACAGTAACTTGGCGGTCTCCAGGAAGGGCGAAAAATCCAGGCTGACGGCCTCACCACCCAGCGCTTGCAGCCGCTGTACGCTGCCTTCAAACATCGCCCGTGTTTCGCCATCACCCTGAAAATCTGACTCCATGGGGACGCCAAATCGAAAACTTCTGCCAGCGTCCGGATTGAAATAGCGCCGGCGGTTACTGAACGCATTGGGTCTTGCATAGGGATCTTCGGCGTCATAGCAAGCGGCAATATCCAGCAGCGTTGCGGCGTCATCGCAAGTGAGCGCGAAAATGCTGACGCAGTCCAGGGTACGGCATGCAGGTACCACGCCGCGTGTACTCAGCAACCCCTTCGTCGGTTTATGGCCTACCAGATTGTTCAGCGCCGCAGGTACACGACCGGATCCCGCCGTGTCCGTGCCCAGGGCGAAACTGACGTGTCCCAAGGCCGTGGCAATCGCAGAGCCCGCACTGCTGCCACCGGAAATATAGTCGGGATTAAAACTGTTTTTGCCCTCACCGTACGGCGAGCGCGTACCTACCAGGCCGGTGGCAAACTGGTCGAGGTTGGTTTTACCCAGGGGAATCGCGCCGGCGGCAATCAACACGCTGACGATTGCCGCACTCTCCTGGGGTGTGTAAGCAAAATTCGGGCAGGCCGCGGTGGTGGGTATTCCCGCGAGATCGATATTGTCCTTGATCGCAAAGGGTACGCCATAGAGCGGCAGTGTGTGTGCAGTGTGAGCGTCCAACGAGGACAGGTACGGCTCCAGTTCCGCTTCGTTTAACAGGCAGATCCATGCGTTGTAGTCGGATTGTTGCCGGGCCTGCGCAGATAATTGCCGCAACAAATCGCGCGGGCTGAAATCACCGCGCAAGTAGGCTGCTCGCAACACGGCAAGACTGAGATCGTGGACTGAGTTTTGAATTGCGGCTTCCCCCATGAACTATTCCTCTCCTGCGTGTAACCACAGCAAGGTCTGCCCTGCCGTGACCGCCTGGCCCTGTTGCTTGATGATTTTTCCGACGCAACCGGCGTGTATCGCGTGAATTTCAATTTCCATTTTCATGGATTCAAGAATCATCACCACGGCACCCGCGGCAACGGTGTCACCTTCCTGTGCCAGCAGCTGCCACACGTTTCCCGACACGGGACTGTCGATGCCTGTGGCCCCGTCTGGCAGAGCCTCTTCATTAGCCTCAATGACGGCTACCTCATCCTGCTGGTACGTCAATTGGCCGTTGCGCCGCCACTGTGCAAGTTCGGCGGCAAAGGCAGTCTGCCGCCGCTCCTGGAAGTCTTCGATGGCGTTGTGGTGCAGCGTGAGAAATTGGTTGTATTGAGCGAGGCTAAAGGTGGTCTCCTCGATTCTGAGCGGATAGTTGCCCAGCGGAAAATCATGGCGAATCTGTTGCAGTTCCTGCGCAGAGACGGGGTAGAAGCGAATCTGGTCGAAGAAACGCAGGAGCCACGGTTGTGTGAATGCCGCCGTCTGACGATAACGATTCCACATTTGCAGCGTACGACCGATAAACTGGTAGCCGCCTGGACCTTCCATGCCATACACGCACAAATAGGCACCGCCAATGCCCACCGAATTTTCCGCCGTCCAGGTCCGCGCAGGGTTGTACTTGGTGGTGACCAGCCGATGGCGTGGGTCCAGCGGAGTGGCTACCGGTGCACCCAGGTACACGTCCCCCAGCCCCATCACCAGGTAGGAGGCGGCAAACACGATGTCCCGTACCGCTTCGACATCCCTCAGCCCATTGATACGGCGGATGAACTCCAGGTTACTGGGGCACCAGGGCGCATCGGGACGCACGGACTGGGTGTATTTTTCAATCGCCAGTCGACACGCTTCATCGTCCCAGCTCAAGGGCAGGTGCACGATGCGCGAGGGCACGGATATGTCGGCGCTGTGTACCAGTGCCTCGGTCGCGCGATCAATGTGGCTTAATAATTCCACTAGCGGCAGGCGCTGGGCGTCGTAGTGAATTTGCAGAGAGCGAATGCCGGGTGTCAGTTCCCGGATGCCGGGCAGGCACTGCGCCTGGAACCACAGCATTAATGTGTGCACTTTAAAGCGACGCTCGATGTCCAGTTCCTGCGGCCCCAGTTCCACTAACAGGAAATGGTCCCCGGCGACACGGCAAACAACGGCATCACCGGCAACCTGGCTGCGCTTGACGACAGGCGACTCCAATTCACTGACGACAGTGGCTCCCGTAGTGACAGCCTGCAGGCGCTCGATACTGGCCAGTTGCTGCGCCTCGAGGTGCAGCGCCTGCGCGTGGCTTACCGGTACAAAGCGTAAACGCGCGCCCGCTTTGAGCTGACCCAATTTCCAAAGGTCAGCGGAAATGACAGTTGCCGGACAGACAAATCCACCCAGGGAAGGACCATCGGGTCCGAGTATGACAGGCATATCGCCGGTGAAATCGACGGTGCCAAACGCGTACGCATTATCGTGGATGTTCGAGGGATGCAGGCCGGCCTCGCCACCTGTTTCCCTGGCCCACTCGGGCCGGGGGCCAATCAGGCGCACACCGGTGCGGCTGGAGTTGTAGTGCACTGCCCATTCGCTGTCGAAAAACGTGCGTATATCGTTGTCGGTAAAAAAATCCGGGGCGCCGTGCGGCCCATACATGACACGCAACGTCCAATGCGTGCAAATCTCGGGGCGCAGGTCGTCCGGCAACTGCAATCCGGCGGCAACGGGGTATGAATCAGTAGCAGCGAGATGCAGCACATCCGCCACGCGCAGCGCCCGCCCCACATGCCCACCGAACTGGCCGAGGGTGAACGTGGCTTTTGAACCCAGGTAGTCGGGACACTGCAGGCCACCCGCCACTGCCAGGTACGCGCGGGCGCCGGGGCCGCTGACCTTGCCCAACCTGAGCACCTGCCCCGCGCTGATCCCTGTCACCGTGTAAAGCGGCAACGGCTTGCCATCGATGCTGGCTTCCAGTGCGGCACCGGTGAGGACAATCTGTGTGGCGCGATTGAATTTCAGGGTCGGGCCGTTCAGGGTGATTTCCAGCGCGGCCGCATCGGCACTGTTGTTCAACAGGCGATTGGCAAGGCGGAACGACAGGGAGTCCATGGGGCCTGAAGGGGGCACACCGACATGCCAATAACCGGTGCGTCCCGGGTAATCCTGCACGGTGGTCTGGGTACCTGCGACCAGAACCTGCACCGTATCAGGCGCAAACTCGAACTCGGCAAGACTGCGCGTCAGCAGTTCGCCGCGCTGGCAACGGTCGCTACCAAGTATCGCCTGCAGATAGTGCAGATTGGTCTCGATGCCGTATATCTCACTGTCGGCCAGCGCAGCGGATAAACGCTGTAGCGCGGCAGTGCGATCCGGCGCGTGCACAATCACTTTTGCCAGCATGGGGTCAAACAGCGACGGCACTTCGATCCCGGTCTCTATCCAGTGATCGATGCGCAGGCCCTGCGCCTGCGGCCAGTAAACCCGCGACAACAACCCTGCCGCGGGACGAAAATCCTGGCTGGGATCTTCCGCATAAATGCGCACTTCCACGGCATGACCGCCCGGCGCCAATGCCGCCTTTAACGTATCCAGCTCCGCCAGTTCACCCGCAGCCTGTTGCAACATCCATTCCACCAGGTCGACGCCCCACACTTCTTCGGTCACGCCGTGTTCAACCTGCAAGCGGGTATTCACTTCGAGAAAATAGAATTGTGCGCTGTCCGCGTCGTAAATAAATTCAACCGTACCGGCATTGCGATAATGCACCGCGGCCATCAGGCGCTCTGCCGTTTCGTGCAGTTGTTGCCGTACGTGCTCAGACAGGTTTGGCGCCGGGGTCTCCTCGATCACCTTCTGGTTGCGGCGCTGGGCAGAACAATCCCGCTCGCCCAGTGCAATCGCCTGGCCTTCGCCGTCGCCGAAAATTTGTACTTCGATATGGCGAGCGTTGGCGATGTACTTTTCCAGGAATACGCCGTCATTGGCGAAGTAATTCGCGCCAAGGCGCCTGACGCTGTCCCAGGCGGAGCGCAGCGCTTGGGCATCCGCACAGACCTGCATACCGATACCGCCACCGCCGGCCGTGCTTTTCAGCATGACCGGGTAGCCGACACTGGCGGCCCAATCCACCGCCGCAGCAACGGATTGCAACAGGGGAGAACCGGGCACCAGCGGCACTTTGGCGCGCTCCGCGGCATCGCGCGCCTGGTGTTTTAAACCGAACAATTCCATCTGCTGGGCAGTGGGTCCGATAAAGACCAGGCCCTGCGCTTCACAGCGCATAACAAATTCGGTGTTCTCGCTCAGGAAGCCGTAACCGGGATGGATCGCCTGTGCACCTGTATCCACTGCGGCCTTCAGCACCTTGTCTATATTGAGATAGGTTTCAGCCGCTGTACCCGCCCCAAGGCTGATGGCGATGTCGGCACGCTGCACATGCAGGGATTGCGCATCAGCCTCGTTGTACACGGCCACGGACTCGATGCCGAGTCGCTTGAGGGTCCGCATGATGCGCGTGGCAATGGCCCCGCGATTGGCGATCAATACTTTGCTAAACATAGGTCGCTTTCCGCACCGTAGGCAGTCAATCCCAGATCAGGATTTCGATCGGGGTCGGGTTATAGGCATTGCAGGGATTGTTCAGTTGCGGACAATTGGAGATGAGTACGATGACATCCATGCGTGCCGCCAACTCCACGTACTTGCCGGCGTCACTGATACCGTCCTCGAACGTCAGGCCGCCATTCGGCGACACCGGCACATTCATGAAGAAATTGATATTGTGCGTAATGTCGCGCTTACTCATCCCGAACTGTTCGTTTTCAGCCACGGCGAGCAACCATGAGTCGCGACAGGCATGCATACAGCGCTTTTCCAGTGCGTAGCGCACCGTGTTCGACTCGGTGGCGCAGGCGCCGCCGAGGGTGTCATGTCGGCCGCAGGTGTCTGCCACGATTTCCAGCATCGGATTCGCTTCATTACTGAGCAGTACGCTACCGGTACTGAGATACACGTTGCCCTGCTCGCGAATAGTGTCGATAGCACTGTAGCGCTCGCTGGTGTCGTGCGCGTTGTAAAACAGGGTGTCGGCTGCCTGGTTGCCTTCCAGGTCCAGAATACGAATGGTCTGGCCCTGTTTCATCGGACGCATGTAGTAGTCGCCTGCCGCCACCACTTCGCGATACACCGCGTGCGCGGGCAATAATGCGCTCTCTTTAATCATGTACTTTCTCCGCCATCAACTATTGACCGCCCAGATTCTGGCCAAGGGTGTAGAGTTCAGTATTTTTGAAGCCGCGCCGGTTCTCAGGACAGTGGTTTTTGCAGACATCGTCCTCTGCCACGGCCGCGCTTGAGCGAATCTGGAAAGTGACCGACTTTCTCGGATACTCGGTTGCCGGATTCAGGGGGTGAGGGCAGGTATGGAACACCACCAGTGTATCCATTTCAAAACGCAGGTCGATATAGCTCCCCATCGTGGCGGCTCCTGTATCGAATTGCAGCGCACCCGTTGCATCCACGCACACCTTGCTGAACACGTTGAGGTTGGCTGCCAGGTCTTTTTTCCCCAGTCCGTACTTTGCAACTTCCACGAGAAAGGAATCGTAGCCGTTCAGCTGCCAGTCGTTGTGGTACTGCTGGTAGCCGCGCTCGCCCCATTTTTCCGCCACCATTGTTTTGTTGGTGTTTCCGCACACGGTGTCATGCCAGCCGGCGGTGTCTTCGACAATGGAACAAAACACGCGGCCCATATCCGAATACAGGCAATTGCCGCGCGTTAGCTTGAACGTGTGCTGGCATTTAAGCGTATCCGGTGCGTTGTAGCGTTCCAACAAATTTGCGGGGTTATAGAACAGCATGCCAACGTTCGCACCGCCTTCCGCGTCGACCAGTCGCAGGGTCAGGCCTTTGTTCATCACCATCGACCAGTGGCAGCCACCGGGAATGGTATCCTGATAGTGAATCGTTTCGCTCATCGTGTGTCTCCGCACTTTTGACCTGATTGCCATTGTTCGTACTGGCAGTCCCCTATCTGCCGCCACCAGAGCTGGTGACTGGCCATGGTGTGCTGTAGTTGTTGCTCTGGCGAAGACAGATGGTCTTGCACAGTAGCCGCGCGGTCAGGTACGTAGGAGCCGGCGGTACAGATCTGGGCAATGTATAACAGCCTTTCGTTGCCCTCCGGGGAGGCGCACACGTTGTAGCTGAGCAAGAGGAGATTGGGAATTACCGCATCAGGATGCTTGAACCACAGCATGACAATGTACCGCGGGCCGTCCCGATTGCGCTGCACCAGCCAGGACGTCCTGGTGGCTTGTTGAATTGCGTCTGCACATTATTCCACACCCTCTACATCATCGCCAACATGCGCCATTCGAATCATATGGAGTCCGTCGGCGTCATCGTCGGCGACCGGCGGGTGTATCAGTTCCTCAAGGCGCTTCTTGGTGGCGAGGAATTCTGGGGAAATAAACTGGCTAGAGTGTCTGGGCCTGGGCACGGACACCTCGATCATCTCATCCACCTCTCCCGGGTTCGCCTTCAGCACCAGGATGCGGTCCGCCAGATAGATCGCTTCATCCAGGTCGTGGGTGATGAACAGCACGGTGATGTCGATGTTGCGCCAGATCTCCAGCAGGTTTGCCTGCATTTTGCAGCGTGTTTGCGCATCCAGCGCGCCAAAGGGCTCATCCATCAACAGAATTCTGGGCTTGTTTGCCAGTGCCCTGGCGATAGCGACACGCTGCTTCATGCCGCCGGACAGTTGATGGGGGTAGGCTTCGGCAAAGTTCGTAAGGCCAACCAGTTCTATCCAGTTCATGGCCTCGCTTTCGGCTGTCGCTCTGTTGATGCCCTGCATTTCCAGGCCGAACATGACATTTTGTTTAACGCACAACCAGGGAAACAGCGTGTAACCCTGGAACACCATACCGCGCTCCGGACCGGGCTCAAGGACAGGTTTGTTATCCAGCAGTACCTCGCCACTGCTGGGAGACTCCAGTCCCGCGAGGATTCTGATCAATGTCGATTTACCGCAACCGGAAGGTCCGATCACGCAGACAAACTCGCGGCGGTGCGTTTTGAAATGGATATCCCGCAGCGCGGTGACAAGCCCCTGCTGCGCATTGAATTGCTTGCTAAGATTTTTGACCTCGAGAATCACCTCGCGCTGTTTCAGCTTGTCAAAACGGGCCCGGACCGCGTCGCTTTGATCCAGATAACTGGGTAGCTCGATAGTTGTCATACGGTTAGACCTTTACCTGCCTTCTTTCCCAGGGGAACAAGCGCTTTCCGAGTTGGGCCAGCAGCAGATCCGACACGATACCAATAATGCCGATCATGATTATGGCGGCATAGACATTGTCGAAGTTCTTGTAGCGCGCCTGCTGGGTAATAAACCAGGTGATGCCGGAACTGGTGCCGATTAACTCGGCGACGATCAGGTAGGTCCATGCCCAGCCCAACAGTATTCTCTGGTCCCGATAAATATCCGGCAGGATGCCAGGCACCACCACTCGAAATAGCAGTCGAAGTTTCTTCGCACCCAGCGTCAGTGCCGCCTCCAGCAATGCGACATCGAGCTTGCGCGTCGTGTTTGCGATAATCAGCACTTGTTGAAAAAATGTACCGATAACGATAATGGCGATTTTGGGCCCGTCATGAATGCCCAGTATCGCTACCGCCAGTGCGCCAAAAGCCGGCGCCGGCAGGTAGCGGAAAAATTCAATAAACGGTTCATGCAATTTTGAGATTGCGGCATAGGTACCGCACAGTATGCCGATGGGCACGCCAAACAGGGACGACAGCATAAAGCCCCAAAAGATCACTTGGATACTGTGCCACAGGCTTTCATGCAGCCATTGCTCACTGCTGCGCGTAGGCGCAGTGGTGAACGCGGTGTAGAAAGCGATCGCCACCTGGTGTGGCGCAGGCAGATAAATCGGGTTGGCCCTGAGACCTTCCGGGACTGCCAATTGCTGTTGCGTCGCCAGTTGCTGCTGCTCGGAGAAGACCGCCCGGTCAACCAGCATCCCGGCCTTGAACCAGCTGACGGAGCCGGGTTCAACAATTTCTACTTTGGGATGCCACAGAAACGGCACATAACTGACCAGCGACCACAACAGTATTGGCAGGAGAAATGACAATACTGTGAGTGTCGTGGCCTGCTTGTTCGACAGCGCTTGCCTGACTGCGAACCATTGTGTTGATTGCGACATGTGTCGGCCCTTCTACAGCCGGTTTACGCCGCTTGCGCGGGGTCAACCGGCTGCATTTACATGCCCAGGGTTATAGAAGGGTCAATATAGGAATCGACTGCCTGCGGTTTGGCATAGACTTCGTTCTTGACGTTGAAGTCATCGGCAATTTTGCTCGAACCGTACAGTGAATCCATGCCGTCACCTTTTTTCAGCGCCGCTTTCGCTTCGTCAATGCTAAGGATTTTGGTGCCGTCAAGAATCAGCTTGTATTGGTCCGCCTTAAGGCCAACCCGCGCCGCCATGATCGCCAGTGCATCGGGCTGCGTTTTTGCATCGTAGACATAGTCGACCACCCGGTACCAGACCTTGGCGACTTTCTCCCAGTCAGCCTTGCGACTGGCCAGTGAAGCGGGGCTGACGGCCAACACATCGTAGATCAGGCCCGGTGCGTCCCTGGATGTGGAGATTGCGGTGGAGCCGGGCACCTGTGCCAGCGCCTGTCCTGAACTTGGCTGCCAGGCAACGATGGCGTCGACGTCGCCGGAGGCCAACACCTGTGGCGTCTCATTCGTGGGGACGTTGACCAGTTCGACATCACTCTCGGTCAGGCCGGCCGCTTCCAATGCGTTCAGCAACATCAGATGGCTGACAAAGCCGACTTCAACGCCGACCTTCTTACCCTTGAGGTCCTTGACCGAACTGATACCCGGACGCGCCACGATCATATCGTTGCCGTAACTGTAATCGTTGACGATGATCATCACGCCCTGCGCGCCCGAAGATCCGGTGACCAGCGTATCGCCGTTGGTCATGGCCACGGCGTCCAGTTTGCCGGCAGCGAAGGCATCCATGGACGCCACGTAATCGAACCACTCAAAGGTGACATCGACGCCGGCTTCCTTGAACCAGCCCTTTTCGATCGCCACTTCCCAGGCAACCCAGCCCGGCCAGTCGCTGTAACCAATTTTCAGGGGTTCGGCCGCCTGCGCGGCAAGACTAAATACGACGGCGGCAAGCGTCGCAGCAGCCGATTTGATGAGCTGTTTAAACAATAGGACTTTTTTCATGGGACTCCTCCTGGGAGTTGCACAGTGGTTGGTGCGCGAGAGATCCGACTAACGCGTTCTCCCGGGCTTTTATCCCTCCGTGTAACCCCCAAAACTTCGGAGGTCGATACCTCTCGGACCAGGCATCCTGGCGGCGCAAACGCCGCTACGACCGGAACCCTAGATATCTATTGGGTTTGTGTTCCTGACCCCGGTTTTATCAACAGAGGACCTCAAGCACTACGCACTGGAACAGCAAGCACCATGCCAACCACCAAAAAAGTGCTGTTTTAGGGTGAGTTGTATTCAAAATCGAGTTGCAGTCACGAAGAAGTGGTGAATACAGCACCACTCAGGAGCATGACGCTGCACTAGTTTGGTGCGTTGTATCAGCCGCGATTCGCCAGCGCTTCGGTGATATGCGCCATACCAATCGTCGTACTCTCATCGAGATCAGCAATGGTGCGTGCCACCCGCAGGGTTCGGTGCAATCCTCTGCCGGACAAGTGCATTTTTCTGGCGGCAGCCTCCAGGCTTGTCCTCTCTTTATCTCCCAGTAAGCAAACACTTGCCAACCTGTCGGATGACAGCTGGGCGTTAGGGCCGCCCTGGCGTGCTTCCTGGCGCACCCGGCAGCGACAAACCCGTTCCTGCACCACGGCGGAAGTTTCGCCTGTATAGCTGGGTGCGAGCAAATCACCTGGAGGTATTCGACTGACCTGCACATGCAGGTCGATCCGGTCCAGCAGTGGGCCGGATACCCGTGATCGATAGCGTTGTATCTGGTCTGGTGTGCAGCGACAGGTACGCTCCGTGTCGCCGAGGAACCCACAGGGGCAGGGGTTCATGGCCGCGACGAGCTGGAAACGGGCGGGGTAGGTAATGCTGTTATTGGCGCGGGCGAGGGTGATAGAACCGGACTCCATGGGTTCCCTGAGGACCTCCTGGCAGTGGCGGCTGAATTCCGGCAACTCGTCGAGAAAAAGTACGCCGCCGTGGGCCAGGGAAATCTCGCCCGGACGCGGTTTGCCGCCGCCGCCGACCAGGGCAGCGGCAGTGGCGCTGTGGTGCGGACTGCGAAATGGACGCTGCAAAACAAGATCGCCACCGGCAGCACGGTCGTGAACATCGCGCAGGGCCAAACCCAGTAGCATCTCTTCCGGGCCCGGTGGCGGGAGTAGACCGGGCAAGCGGCTGGCCAACAGGGTTTTACCGGTCCCGGGCGGGCCCCACAACAGGAGATTGTGGCCGCCGCTGGCGGCGATTTCCAGCGCGCGACGCGCGCCCTCCTGCCCAACAACGTCGTGCAAATCGGGGTGGATGCGGCCAGTGATGGTTGCTCCAGCTTGTGCTGCAGCGATGGGTTCACTACCGTTGAGGTGGGCGCACAGCGTGAGAATATCGGCCGCGGCAATCACTTTGCTGCCGGGGACATGGGCGGCCAGTGCGGCGCTGGCGGTGGCGACAACCAAATGGCGGCCGGCGCTGGTTGCGGCACCAGCTGCGGCAACCACGCCGGGGACCGGTTGCAGGCTGCCGTCCAGGGCCAGTTCTCCCAGAAATTCGTGGTGGCCCAGGTAGTCTGGCGGCACTTGTCCCGAGGCGCTAAGAATGCCCAGGGCAATAGGCAGGTCAAAGCGCCCGCCTTCTTTGGGCAGGTCGGCTGGTGCGAGATTTACTGTGATGCGACGGTCAGGAAACGTGAAGTGGGAGTTGAGGATGGCACTGCGCACGCGGTCTTTGCTTTCACGTACGGCAGTCTCCGGCAGACCCACGATATGGAAAGCGGGAAGCCCATTGGATAAATGGGTTTCCACCCGCACTAACGGGGCTTCGATGCCCGCCAGCGCGCGACTATAGATGACTGATAAATCCATGGCTCTTCCCTGAGCGGCTCTTCCCTGAGCGTTCTGCTTTTTTGCAACGGCCGCAATGGCTGGGCCGCGGCTGGCGACTCCCGGTCAGCCCTGCCGGGTCAGGGCATCCAATTCCCTGGTCAATTCCTCCAGTGCCGCCTCCAGCGCAGTCACCCTGCTGTATGTGCGCTGGAGTAGCGCAGTCTGGGCGTCAAACTCTTCGCGGCTCACCATATCGAGGCGCGACAGGGCGGATTGCGCCAATGAGCGCATGCTCTTGTCCACTTCGCCTTTAACGGCGCGGCCTCCGACCAGGTCACTGACCTGCTGCAACACTTCCCAAGGGGGAGGGGGGGGTCGAAATGCCATGGGAACCGTCGCTCTTGTCGTGCTGAACAGGGGCAAAGTCTAGAGCATTTCTGTGACCGGGCACAGCTCACAACGGCGCACTGTTTTGGTGCCACGCACCGAGATGGACCATGAAAATGTGCCATGCCATGCCGCCGAAAACTGGCACTAATTCATATGTCATTGAAAAATATAAATAATACACTAACTGGCACAGACCCTGCTCTGTACCCGTCGGCAGATTGTTAAAGCGCACGTAATGCGCCCGCAGCAAAAAAACGACGCCTTACATGGTCTGTGTTCTGACTTTTAACTTTAGGAGTAACGAAACATGTTAAACAAAAAACTAATTACCACGGCGGTAGCCACCGCATTGTTGGCCGGCTTCGGCAGCACTCAAGTGCTGGCTGCCGATGACTTCGCAATCAGTGGCAACATTGCACTGACCTCTGACTACCGCTTCCGCGGTATCTCACAGTCCGACGAAGACCCCGCTGTTCAGGGTGGCTTCGATGTGGGCTTTGAGCCCGGTTTCTACCTGGGGACCTGGGGTTCATCGATTGACTTCGGTGGTGGCAATGACACAGGCAGTTTCTCGACCGTGGAACTGGACTACTACGGTGGTTGGAGAGGTCCCATCGGTGACAGCGACTTCGGTATCGATGTGGGTTACGTCTACTACCAATACCCCGGCGATACGGTCGACCCCAAAGGTGATTACCAGGAGTTTTACGTTAAGGGATCCTGGACGACGCTGGTCGTAGGTGTGGTCTACTCGGACGACTATTACGCCCAGACAGGAGACTTCTGGTACTTGTCGGGTGACTACAGCTTCAAACTGATCGATAACCTCACATTGGGCCTTCACGCCGGTTACAACATGCTGACAGAAACCGAGTTTGACGCGGACGGCAATGTCATTGACGGCGGTTTCCTGTCTACCGACGAAGAGTCCGATTACACCGATTACTCAGTCTCTCTGACATATAACTGGGCCACTGTCGATTTCTCTGTGGCATACGTGGGCACCGACCTGGATGAAGAAGATTACTTCGGCACCGAGCTGGCTGAACCCGTAGCGGTCTTTACCATCAAGAAAGTGTTGTAACAGCAGCAGGTAGTAGCAAGCAGTAGCGAGCCGGCCAGGCGACTGGTCGGCTCCCCATCAGGAGAAACCTATGAAGTTAATTACGGCCATTGTTAAGCCATTCAAACTGGACGACGTGCGCGAAGCGCTATCGGAAATCGGCGTTCAGGGTATTACTGTAACCGAGGTTAAAGGCTTCGGTCGCCAGAAAGGTCACACCGAGTTATATCGCGGCGCGGAATACGTCGTCGACTTCCTGCCCAAGGTAAAAATCGAAGTTGCCGTTGCTGACGGCGTTGTCGAGCAGACCATCGAAGCCATTACCAAGGCCGCCAACACGGGCAAGATCGGTGACGGCAAGGTGTTTGTTACCGCCCTGGAGCAGGTGGTCAGGATTCGTACCGGAGAAACCGGCGAAGACGCCATTTAAGAATGCGACCAATCCATCCAAGTAAATCGACCTATAGAGCAGAGGTTATTGTGAAAAAATTATTAGTGATCCTAGGGTTTTGTAGCTTGATGCTCGGCTTGCCATTGAGCGCGTTGGCGCAGGCAGCACCATCAGCAAGCAAAGGTGATGATGCGTGGCTAATGACATCATCTGCATTTGTCATTCTGATGTCGCTTCCGGGTCTGGCATTGTTTTATGGTGGCCTGGTGCGCAAAAAGAATATGCTTTCCGTGTTGATGCAGGTCTTCACGATATTTTCGCTCGTCACCATCTTGTGGGTGGTATACGGCTACAGTATTGCGTTTACTGAAGGGAATCCGTTCTTTGGATCGCTCTCTAAAGTCATGTTGAGCGGCGTCACACCTGACTCCCTCGTGGCGACTTGGAGTAAGGACGTCTTTATTCACGAAATGATTTTCGTGGTCTTCCAGGGCGCGTTTGCCGCAATTACCTGCTGCCTGATCATCGGTGCGTTTGCAGAGCGGATGAAATTCTCCGCAGTGCTGGCGTTTATCGTGATCTGGTTTACCTTTGCATATGCGCCAATCGCGCACATCGTATGGTATTGGGATGGCCCGAATGGTTACACCGATGCGGAGGCAGCCGCAGTGGCCACAGGAAAAGCCGGTTATATGTTTGCCAAGGGCGCGCTGGATTTCGCGGGCGGTACGGTGGTGCACATCAACGCGGCAGTCGCGGGTTTGCTGGGCGCGTACTTTGTGGGCAAACGCCGGGGCTATGGTAAAGAGGCCCTGTATCCGCACAGTTTGACCATGACAATGATAGGCGCTTCCCTGCTGTGGTTTGGCTGGTTCGGTTTCAACGCGGGTTCTGCACTGGAAGCCAACGGCATCGCTGGTCTGGCATTCATCAATACCTGGTTGGCCACTGCGGCGGCGGCAATCTCCTGGATGTTTGCAGAGTGGATATTCAAAAAACGTCCTTCCATGTTGGGCGCGGCATCAGGTGCGGTTTCCGGTCTGGTTGCCATTACGCCGGCATGTGGATTCGTCGGCGTCGGTGGCGCTCTGGTCATTGGTCTGCTCGCCGGTGTGATTTGTTTGTGGGGTGTCACTGGCCTGAAGAAACTGCTGGGTGCTGATGACTCGCTGGATGTGTTCGGCGTGCACGGTGTAGGCGGTATTCTCGGTGCGATGTTGACCGGAGTGTTTGCGGCTCCCGCTCTGGGCGGTCTCGGCATATGGGACTACGTAGCCAATGCCCCGGCTTCCAGTTACGACATGGCGTTACAGCTGAAGATCCAGGCGCAAGGCGTGCTTACCACCATCGTTATATCCGGTGTAGTGGCGACGGTTGCCTACAAGCTGGTTGACGTGGTTATCGGTCTGCGAGTGGATGAAGAAGCAGAGGTCATGGGTCTGGATGTGAGCTCTCATGGAGAGCGAGCATACAACGACTAGTAAACATCTTTGCGGGCGCGTCTAACGATGCGTGCTTTGGGGGCCTTTTGGCCCCCTTTTTTTTGATCCCAAAATTGAGCGCTGGCTCCCTCAGCGGGAACCACAGACCATCAGCCGCAGAGACTGTCAATTGCATCAGGTAACTGACCCAAGAATACAATTTCCCGGTCCGCCCTCTCACCACCCGGCCATGCAATCTGCCGGGTGTTCACCCAGACTGTGTGCATACCCATATCGCGAGCGCCCTGGATATCGTGTTGAGGATCATCGCCTACGTGCACGATTTCACCGGCACTGACGCCCGCTTTGTCGAGCGCGGCCCGGAACATGTCCGGATGAGGTTTACTGGCCCCGATGTCCTGGGCCAGAAACGCAAAGTCGAAATACTCCGCGGCGTCGGTCTTGTAGATGTCGGCATTGCCGTTGGTCAGGGCTCCCAGTGTAAATCGCTGTGCGAGGAGCTCCAGCACGCCCAGCGCCTCCTCATACAACACGACGTTGTGGCGTTCCAGCAGAAAAACCTCGAACGCCTGTTGCGCGCCGCTGCGGGCTTCTTCTTCGGTATAACCTGCTGCAAGTTGCAACTCGTACAGCGTTTGTATGCGCATCTGGCTGACGTGGTGCAGCAATTGGGGGTGGCGCTTCCAGACTGATTTCTTGAACGCAAGCAGCTCCTCATGACCGAAGCCCTCGACCGTACCCGGGCGGTGTTGTAGCAGCCACTGTTGCTGGGCGTCTTCAGCCCGCCGCAGAACAGGCTCTACGTCCCACAACGTGTTGTCGAGATCGAAAGTAATGACCGAGATTGCCACATCAATCCCCCGTGCGTCGCTTCGCCCTGGGGTGCGCCGCGTCATACACTTTCGCAAGATGCTGGAAATCCAGGTGTGTGTAGATTTGTGTGGTGGAGATGTTTGCATGTCCCAGCAGTTCCTGGACGGCCCGCAGGTCGCCACTGGATTCCAGCATGTGACTGGCAAAGGAGTGCCGCAGCATGTGCGGGTGCACATCCTGGTGCATGCCGGACCTGCGACCCTGTACCTTCAGGCGCGCCTGGATACTGCGCACGCTGATGCGGCGGCCGCGATTACTGGTGAAGAGGGCTTTGCTGTCGGTTGCATTTGCGGTGGCCGCAGGCCGCACTTCCAGCCAACGTGCAATGGCCTGCAGTGCCACGGAGCCCACTGGCACGGTGCGGGTTTTGCGGCCCTTGCCGGTCACCGTCAACAACTTTGAGTGTGGGTCGATATCATCTACCTCCACGGCGGCCAGTTCCGCCAGCCGCAATCCGGAAGAGTAAAACAATTCCGCCATGGCGCTGTCACGCCGTGCGATCAAAGAGTCGGTATCGAAAGACAGGTACTTGGTGACCTGGTCGGCGTCCATGGTCTTGGGTAATTTGCGCGGTTTGCGCGGGGCCTGCACACTGGCGGCCGGATTGCGCAGCAGCCCACTTTCACGACCCAGGAAATTGTACAGGGAGCGGACGGCTGACAGGCCGCGCTGAATGCTGCCGCCCGCCAGACCCTGGCGGAACAACTGGCTTGCCCAGGCGCGAATATCGGCTTCAGCCAGAGTCTCGACGGCTCCCCGGCCACTCGTTGCACAATAGCGCTGCAAGGCCAGAAGATCGCGCCGGTAATTGCTGATGGTGTGGGGCGAGAGTTGGCGTACATCGCGCAGGTAATCGATAAACCGGGCGGGGGAGCCCTCGAGCTCGGTGTGCGGCGTGTCGGCTGCGTCCAAGACGCCTTCAGTCTGGTGTGTACTGCAGGCGCGACAGCAATATTGCAATCACGTCTGCAACATGAGACAGGAACAGGGTGCCGACCTTGCTGTTGTAGTGGTTGGCGTCCGAACTGCCGACGGCAATCAGACCCAATTGTTCACCATTGGACAGTGGCATGAGTGCGGCGGATCCAACCCCGTTACCGTCCGGGAACAGGAACGTGAGTTCTTCCTTGCGCAGGGCGCCGCACACGGCTTTATTGCCCCTGAACAGGGAGCCGATCTCGGATTTCACTGTCTCTTGCGTTTCGCGGCGCCAGCCAGTGTCGTCACTGTTCTCGCCGTACAGGATCATGCTGGCGTACTCAACGCGAAAATCAGCGGCCATGGACGCGATGAAGATACTGTACAGGGCCTCGGTGGAATCCGCTGCCAACAGCTTCAATACCAGGGCGCGAGTCCGCTCGTACAGAATGTCGTTGTCCCTGGCGTTGGCAGTCAGCGCTTTGAGTCGTTGGCGCACATCCATGTTGCGCTCGCGCAGTACGCTGACCTGCTTCTCAACCAGCGATATCGCGCTACCGGAGGCGTGGGAAACATGCAGGTAATCCAGCATGTCGGGGTGGCGCTGTAGGAAATCGTCGTGGTTCTTGAGGTATTCGCGCACGATTTCATCGTTGAGTTCTGTGCCCGTGGTGGGCTCGTCTGCGGCCTTGGCGGTAGTGCCCCGTTTTTTACTGACTGGCATGATATTGGCTCCCCTCCCGTGGATGGACCCCGCGCGGCGGGGCTTCAGATTTTTATTGTTCCATCGAACACCACCGTGGTGGGGCCCGTCATAATCACCGGTTGGCCTTCTCCTGCCCACGCTACGGAAAGCTTACCCCCCGGCAGTACAACTGTCACGGATTCCATCAGCCAACCGCGAGAAATGCCATAAACGACCGCGGCACAGGCTCCGGTACCGCAGGCCAGGGTTTCGCCCACACCGCGTTCATAGACACGCAACTTGATCTCACTCTCCGACACGATTTGCATGAATCCAGCATTGACCCGTTGTGGAAAATCCGGATGAGACTCGATCAACGGTCCCAGGCGCTCGACCTCTGCCCGGCTGATATTCGCGACGCGCAGCACGGCGTGAGGGTTGCCCATGGATACTGCCCCGATCTCCAGTTCCCCGCCATCCACGCGCAGCGGGTAGCTCTCTGCCCTGGCCGTTGCAGTAAAAGGGATTTTTCTGGGCTCGAATTCCGGCGCCCCCATGTCCACTTCCACCTCGTGATCGGGGCGCACCCGCAGCTCAATAATGCCGGCGGACGTTTCCACACTGATGACCCGTTTGCCGGTCAGCTTTTTCTCCCGTACAAAGCGGGCGAAACAGCGGGCGCCATTGCCGCACTGTTCTACTTCTGTGCCGTCAGCGTTGTAAATGCGGTAGCGAAAATCCACCTGCGGGTTTTGCGGTGCTTCCACCACCAAAACCTGGTCGCAGCCGATCCCGAAGTGCCGGTCCGCCAGCTTGCGCACGTCCCGGGAGCGCAGCTTGTAATGCTGGCTGATCAGGTCGATGACGACAAAGTCATTGCCCGCGCCGTGCATTTTGGTGAATTGTAATTGCATGTGCGCCTCAATGCCCCCTCAACCCGCCGCGCCGGCGTCGGGAAGGCAGGTCTCGCCGCGAATGAGATCCGCCTGGGTTTCCCGCTGCCGCACCAGGTGCACGGCATCACCATCCACCATGACTTCCGGGGCGCGTGGCCGACTGTTGTAATTGGAGCTCATGGTAAAACCGTAGGCGCCCGCGCCAAACATCGCCAGCAGCTCCCCCTGGCGCAGGGACAGTTGTCTTGCCTTGCCGAGGAAATCCCCGGTTTCACACACCGGACCAACCACGTCCCACTGGGCGTGTTGTCCATCAGAATGCCGCTCCACGTTCTGGATATCCATCCATGCCTGGTAAAGCGCCGGTCGAATCATGTCATTCATGGCGGCATCCACCAGCGCGAAGTGGTGTTCGGGCGTCGACTTCAGATATTCCACCTGCATGACCAGCAGCCCGGCGTTGGCGGCAATGGAGCGTCCCGGCTCGAACAGTAACTGCATCTGTCGTGCACCCAATACTTCCCGTATCGCGCCGATGTACTGGGCTACAGAAGGTGGCGTCTCGTCGCGGTAGTTCACGCCGAGCCCGCCACCGAGGTCCAGGTGGCGGATCACGATACCCAGGTCTGCGAGCGTGTCCACCAATGCCAGCAAGCGGTGCAGGGCATCGATAAACGGGCTGAGTTCGGTCAGTTGCGAGCCGATGTGGCAGTCCAGGCCAACCACTTCTATGTGGTCCAATTGCGCAGCGCGCTGGTAGACGCGCAAGGCTTCGTCCATCGTCAGGCCGAATTTGTTTTCCCGCAGTCCGGTGGAGATATACGGGTGGGTCCTGGCATCCACATCCGGGTTCACCCTGACGGAGACCGGTGCCACACGGCCAAGCTCGCCGGCGACAGCGTTCAACACGTCCAGTTCCGCCGCGGATTCGAGGTTGAAGCAGTGAATGCCCAGCTCCAGCGCCCGCGCCATTTCATCGGGCTTTTTACCGACCCCGGAAAACACGATCTTTTCGGGCTTGCCACCGGCGGCGATGACGCGCTCGAGCTCGCCGCCGGAGACGATGTCAAAACCAGCACCGAGCCTGGCCAGCACATCCAGCACTGCCAGGTTGGAGTTGGCTTTCACCGCGTAGCAGATGAGGTGCGGAGCGCCCTCCAGCGCCCGGCGGTATTCCATGAACGCCGCTTCCAGCGCTGCCCGGGAATAGACATAACAGGGAGTGCCATGCGTGGCTGCGATCACACTGACGGCAACGTTTTCCGCATACAGGCTGCCCTCACGATAGGAGAAATGATTCATCGGCCCGCCTCGCCTCAGGGCCCTGGGGTCGGCTGCACGGTAGTGTCCGTGGATATGTCGGGCCCGGCCTGGGGTTGAGTCTCGGATTGAGCCTCCGATTGCGACTCGGGCGGCTGCTCGTCAGGCATGTACAGCGGTCCGGTTTGCCCACAGCCGGCGAGGGTGGCAAACGCGACTGCAACCAGCAGGGCTGTGACGGAAAAACGCATGTTTTGGGTCCTTGCAGGAATGGCGCAAAGTATACCGCCCGCTAGTAAGCGACGCGAACTGCCCTTATTATTGAATTGTGCACACTTTGATGGATCCAGCCCCGTGATGTCCGAGTCAGAATTCAATGAAATTATAGATAGCACCTTTGCGGCGCTGGAAACTGCACTGGATCAGGTCGACGGAGAGCTGGACTACGAGACATCCGGCGGTGTGCTCACCGTTGAGTTCGATAATGACACGAAATTAGTGTTCAGCCGTCAGCCGCCCACCCGCCAGTTATGGCTCGCTGCGCGCTCAGGAGGTTTTCATTTCGCCTACGATGAAGCGGCGGGCGATTGGCGCGGAACCCGAGATGGACAGTTGTTCCGCCCCTTCGTGGCAGAGCAGATGCTGGTTCAGGGTAACGTTGATTTTCAATGGATTTGACCGGGGCCGCGCAAATGTATCGAACACGCAATTTAGCCGTGCTGGTGGCCGTGCTAGGTGCGCTACCTGCCGTCGCGAGCGAGCCTTTATATGTCAAGAACCTGAGCCCGGTGGCGGGCCTGTTTGGCCTTCCTTCGCAACGGGATGCGTACACCACGGCGAGCGGGGCGGTAACAGCGGCCCTGCATGGCAGTATCGCCAGCCAGTATGTCAACGACAGCAACAGCACCGAGTTTCTCAATCTGGACGGCGAGACCCAGCGCGTTGCCCTGGAGCTGCGCTACGGTCTGGCGGAAACTTGGGATGTGCAGTTGGAAGTACCCTGGCTTAAGCAAAGCGGCGGCGATCTGGATGGCGCCATCGATGACTGGCACGATTTCTGGGGCATGTCCGATGGCGGTCGCTCGCAAGTGCCCAGGGACGTACTGGATTACCGTTACGATTCGCCGGAAGGCGGCTTTTCACTGCAGGATGACTCGTCCGGCCTCGGCGATGTCAGCCTGGCGCTGAATCATGTTGTTTATCACGATGACAGCTCGGCGGTCAGTTTGGCGCTGGGCTACAAATTCAGCACGGGTGACGAGGACGACTTCCTCGGCAGCGGTGCTAACGATGTCTATATCGCGGTGCGTTTCTCCGGCGCCCAGTTGTCGGAGCTGCCCTTGAGCTGGCATGGCCAGGCCGGTTACCTGCGGGCGGGGGACAGCGACCTCCTCGGCGATCCGCAGGAGCGGGACCTCTGGTTTGCGGGGCTGGCGATGGACTGGCGGTTTGCGCAGCACTGGTCGATGATTGCGCAGATCGACAGTCACGCGGCGCCAATGCACAGCGACCTCACCGGTGTTGGCGACGACGCGGTGCTGGGAACCCTGGGCGCGCGCTGGTACTTCGCGCCGCAGTGGTCGGTTGATTTGAGCGTGGTGGAGGATATCCGTGTGGAAACCGCGCCGGATGTCACCTTCCAGGCCAGTCTGCGCTATCGCCCGGAGTCCTGAGCGGAATCCAGGCGCGCGTTGACCCTCATGCGCCATCGATTACCAATCAGCTGCTCTATACAGGCACTGTTCAAATAGTTAGGTCTATCCAGTAACGACATTGCGATAGATAATTTCATCCACAACAACTATCTGCCCCTCGAAATTCCCCTGGAGAGCACAGGATACCGACTGGGCAGAAGCAGTCGACCATGTGGATGCATTGCTGAGGCACTAGCACTCTGCCTGAAGTACTTCTGCCTAGTACCTCTGGAGTATCCGGTTATGGAGCAGGTTGCCCTGTGTATTACCCAGCAGAGCATGCCCAGAGTTGTTTGCTTACGTGTGGTCAGAGATGGGCTCTGATGTATCACGGCAAGCTCGCCGCACACTTCGGATGTGGCGCTTCTCTGATAGCTGCCACAAGCTGGCTGGCTCAGAGC
>JANPDE010000057.1:0-21485 GCA_031431315.1 Haliea sp. | reverse complement strand
GGCTTGCCAAAGGGTGCCATGCTTACCCATGCCAACATACTGTGGAACAACATCAACGCCATGCTGGCCTTTGGTGGCTCGCGGGATGATGTCATACTCACCGCGGCGCCACTGTTCCACATCGGCGGCCTCAACGTCATGACGCTGAACTCATTCCATGTCGGCTCCACTGTCGTGTTATTGCGCAACTTTGACGCGGGGCACGTCCTGGCGGATATTGAGCGCTACAAGGTCTCACATATGTTTGGCGCGCCGGCCATGTTCCTGTTCATGGCCCAGCATCCCGCATTTGCGACTACGGACCTGGCTTCTGTCAGTAACCTGATATGCGGTGCCGCCCCCGTACCGGAATCCCTGATGGAATTGTATGCAGCGCGCGGAATCAATTTTTGCCAGGGCTATGGCCTGACCGAGACCGCGCCATTCTCGTCCTTTCTGACTCCCGAATGGGCCAGCAGCAAGATGGGTTCAGCCGGCCAGTCGCCAATTTACAGCGACACTCGAATTGTGGACCAACATAACCGGCCCGTCCCAGCGGGTGAGCGCGGCGAAATTTGCCTGCGCGGTCCCAATATTATGAAAGGCTATTGGAATCGCCCGGAGGCCACCGCTGCAGCGATTGACGGGGAGGGCTGGTTTCACTCCGGCGATGTTGGCTATTTCGATGAAGACGGTTTCTTGTACATCTGTGATCGCCTCAAGGATATGGTGATTTCCGGTGGTGAGAACGTGTATCCGGCGGAGGTGGAGGGCGCCTTGTACAAACATACGTCCATCGCCGAGGTCGCTGTGATTGGATTACCCGATGAGAAATGGGGGGAGGCGGTGACGGCTGTTGTTGCGCTGCATGACGGCCATCACCTGACGTTGGAGGAACTGCGGGAGTTCGCCCAGCCCCTGCTGGCGCGTTATAAACTACCCCTGCGCCTGCACGTCGTCGCTGCCCTGCCGCGCAACCCTGCCGGTAAAGTATTGAAATTTGTATTGAAGGACGATTTGCAGAAATAGACCTTATCGGGGGAGGCGCTCCCGCCCCTGGCCTCTCGTCGGCTGCTCCAGCTGAGCTTACATTTGTCCAATTGATCAAACTTGGCCTGACAAAATATACCAGCTTGGGCGTCAGCATGCCCTCATGGTTCTGTACTCAATTAGTACGAACAGCTTATAATACGTATTACGTACTATATAGCATGGCGGTCCAAGTTGTATGCCAAGTCGCAAGCCAAGCTCCAAGGACGATCAGGACGCTTTTGGATTTTTAATCCACGATGTAGCGCGCCTCCTACGCCGAAATTTTAATCGACGCGTGCAGACCTTCGGCCTCACCCAGGAACAATGCCGGGTCATTTTGCACTTGTCGCGCAACGAGGGAATACAGCAAGTCGATTTGGCCGAATTACTTGAAATCAGGCCGATTACACTGGCTCGACTGTTGGATAAACTGCAGGAAAATCAGCTGATAGAACGGCGTCTCAATCCCGATGACAGGAGAGCTTTTCGCCTGTACCTCACGCGCGATGCCCATGCTGTACTGGAAAAGATTTTGTCACTTGGAGCTGCTACGCGAGCAGATGCCAATAGAAAAATTTCACGCACCGATCTCGAGAGGATGTTTTCTATCTTATCCCGGGTGAAGGTCAACCTCATTGATGCTGAAGAAAATCAACTTTACGACCTCGGTAAATAGCCAAACTACGTATTATGATGAATTATCGCTCTCTCTTTTTTATTGTTGGCATCCTGTGCGCTTGTGGCGTGGGTATGTATTTGTATCTTACCGGTGACCATTTTGTTGAGACAGACAACGCCTACCTGAAGTTTAATAAGGTCACGTTAAGCGCCGAAGTTTCCGGGAACATTACATCGTTACTGGTGACGGAAAACCAGAAAGTAAAGCAGGGCGAGTTGTTGATTACCGTAGATGATGCGGCCTATAAGGTTGCGCTGAACAAGGCCCAGGCCAGGCTGCTCAAAGCAGAATCCCTCATTCAATCACTGCGGGCCAGCTATCAGACCAAGCAGGCGGAGCTGGCTCTTGCGGTGAGCAACCTGGACTTCGCCGACAAGGAATATCAACGTGAATTGAATCTGTCACAAAAAAAGCTTACGTCAGAAGCCCTGATTGATGACAGAAAGCACAACCTCGACATGGCTAATGAGCACAGGATTATTGTCGAAAAAGAACTCGCCCAATTGCTGACGAATTTGAATGGCCGGGCCGATGCACCCATAAGTGAGTACTCAGAGGTGATGGAAGCGCAGGCGGATTTGGATCTGGCGAAAATCAATCTGGGCCGTACAAAAATTGTAGCCCCATTTGACGGCTTTGTTAGTCATCTGCCCAAGCTGGGGCAGCACATCGATTCTGGCAGTCCGATCCTGAGTCTTGTTTCCGACAAAAGTCCATGGATTGAGGCCAATTTCAAGGAAACTGACCTGGTGGGCGTGCATATCGATCAGCCTGTGGATATTACCATCGATGCCTACCCCGATTTGCACTGGAAAGGCACTGTTGAAAGCCTCAGCGCGGCAACCGGGGCGGAGTTTTCATTACTGCCGCCGCAGAACGCGACCGGCAACTGGATCAAGGTCGTACAGCGCGTCCCGATTCGAATCAGGTTACAGGCAAATCAACACGACCCGGTGCTGCGCGCCGGTATGAGTGCCGACATCCAGATTGATACACGTTCGTCTACCCCGTAATCCCGCAAGCCTTTGAATCCCCTGATTCGCAGAATACAGAATTTATCCGAGGAGACGCAGCACTTCCTGTTGGTTACTGCTGTGATGATGGCGGCGATTATGCAGATCATCGACACCACGATTGCCAACGTCGCACTGCCCCATATGCAGGGCAGCCTGTCGGTTACCCAGGATAAAATATCGTGGGTACTCACGTCGTATATCATGGCGACCGCTATCGCCATGCCCCTCACTGGCTGGCTAGCGGGGCGTATCGGACGCAAGCGTCTTCTGCTAACCTCTGTGCTGGGCTTCACTCTCGCCTCAATGGCTTGCGGCGCTGCACAAACCCTGGACCAGATTATTGTGTTTCGCGTCTTGCAGGGTGTATTTGGTGCCAGCCTGGTACCGCTTTCGAATTCGCTCCTACTTGATTCTTTTCCCCTGCACAAGCAAGCCCAGGCAAATGGTATCTGGGGTGTAGGAATCATGGTGGCACCTATCCTTGGGCCAACGGTGGGGGGATGGCTGACTGAATACTATAGCTGGCGTTGGGTTTTCTATATCAATATACCTTTCGGGATCGTTTCTCTCCTTGGCATCGTGGCGTTGGTCAAGGAGTCTTCATTAAACCGGGAACGTCCCTTTGATCTTTTCGGTTTTATGCTACTCAGTATTGCCATAGTCAGCCTGCAATTGATGCTGGATCGCGGTCAGTCAAAATACTGGTTTGAATCGACTGAAATCGTCTTTGAGCTGATTGTTTGTCTGCTGGCCTTCTATTTATTTACGGTCCATATGTTTACGCACAAACACAGCTACGTAGATCCGAGATTGTTCAACGACAGGAACTTTTCATTGGGATTGATCTTCATGTTTCTTCTTGGCGTAATAATGCTGGCAACAATGGCGCTGCTGCCCCCCTATCTGCAGAACTTGTTAGGTTATCCGGTTTTTGATGCGGGCCTGATATTGGCCCCCAGGGGTATTGGGACCATGGTGGCGATGATGCTCGCAACGCGCTTCATGGCGCGATCGACAGTGCCGCCACGCTATTTGATCGTAGCAGGCCTGGTGTTCATCATTGGTTCCCTGTGGCAAATGACGGGGTTCACCACCAACGTTACCCAAAGCATGATCACCTGGACCGGATTTGTGCAGGGCTTCGGCCTGGGATTTATCTTTGTGCCCCTCAGCACGTTGGCTTTCGCCACCTTGGAGCCTGAGCTGCGCACCGAGGGCGGTTCTATTTTTGGGCTGATGAGAACGATTGGAAGCAGCCTTGGCATTTCAATTGTGGTCAGCCAATTGGCGAGCAATATACAGCGTGAACACGCCGTACTCACGGAGCATATTACACAATTCAACCCGTTACTCCAAAACACTGCAACTGCCGGTATTTGGGATATCAATACCCCGCAGGGCCTGGCATTGCTGGAGGGCGAAGTGGCCCGTCAGGCGTTGCAAATTGCTTATATAGACGACTTCCAACTCATTATGATTATGGCTCTGGTGGCAGTCCCAGCCGCGTTATTGCTGCGTAGTGCCAAATCAACAACGCATTAATTTGGCTTTTCCCCGCCCACATTCGCCTGTGCCGCTGCGATGCGCGCGATCGGCACCCGAAATGGACTGCACGACACATAATCAAGACCGATATCGTGGCAGAACTGTATGGAGCGCGGATCGCCACCGTGTTCGCCACAGATGCCATACTTGATGCCCTTCTTTTTGGCGCGACTTTCATTGATCGCGATCTCCATCAGGCGGCCTACTGCCCTTTGGTCCAGTGACACGAAGGGGTCCACGTCGATCAGTTTTTCCTTGAGATACTTGGGAATAAATTTGCCCGCGTCATCCCGTGAAAACCCATAGGTCATTTGCGTCAGGTCATTGGTGCCAAAGCTCATGAATTCCACTTCCGGGGCCAGGCGATCAGCGCCCAGCGTGGCCCTGGGTGTTTCCATCATGGTCCCAATCTTGTAGGGAATGGAGACATGCTTGGCCTGGGCCATTTCCTGAATACACTTGTCGATGATCCCGGTGATCAGCCGAATTTCGCGCACATTGACGACCAACGGAATCATAATCTCGGGGAGCGGTCTGTAGCCTGCCTCGATGGCATCCGCCGCCGCACTCATAATGGCCTTGACCTGCATTTGTGTAATTTCGGGGTAGATGACAGATAACCGACAGCCGCGAAATCCCAACATGGGATTGACTTCCGCCAGGCGCGCAGCAATGTCCCTGATCTGTTTGACGGACTTGCCAATTTTGGCAGACAGCGCATCAATGTCCTCGCCGTTGTGCGGCAGGAACTCGTGCAGGGGCGGGTCCAGCAGCCGTATGGTGACGGGCAGACCGTCCATGACTTTGAATAAACCGAGAATATCGTCGTGCTGGAAGGTCAGTAGTTGATCGAGGTAGGTCTGTCGCTCTGCGGTGCTCTCTGACAGTATCATCGCGCGCATGATGTCAATGCGCTCAGCGGCAAAAAACATATGCTCAGTGCGACACAGGCCGATACCTTCTGCACCCAGTTCCCGCGCCCTCGCGGCATCCTCTGGCGTATCCGCATTCGCCCTGACCCGCAGCCGCCGATACTTGTCAGCCCAACCGAGCAATACCTGAAAGTCGTCGCTGGAACTGGCTTCGATTTTGGCGATATCACCCAGCATCACTTCGCCGGAGGTGCCGTCGAGGGTGATGACGTCGCCGCGACGCAGGATAACCCCGTCGATGGTCGTGGCAGTACCAGCCGCATAGTCTATACCCAGCGTACCGCAGCCAGTGATGGCACAAACGCCCATGCCGCGCGCCACGACCGCGGCGTGCGATGTCATACCGCCTAGTTCTGTCAGTACACCGGCCGCCACTTTCATGCCGTGTATGTCTTCCGGTGTAGTTTCCCGTCGCACCAGGATAACGCTGTGACCGGCGGCATGCTCCACCTCAGCTTCTTCAGCCGAGAATACGATGCGACCGGTGGCGCCACCGGGACTGGCGGGTAGTCCGGTTGCGACAATGTCGCGCTTGGCAGCCGGGTCAACCATGGGATGCAGGAAGGACTCGACATGTTCCGGTGAGACGCGCATCAGTGCTTCCCGCTCAGTGATTAGCCCTTCGTGGACCATATCCACGGCAATTTTTATCGATGCCCTGCCGGTGCGTTTACCGCTGCGCGTCTGCAGGATGTAGAACTCGCCGTCCTGTACCGTAAACTCAATGTCCTGCATATCGCGGTAGTGCTTTTCCAGCAGGGCCTGGGTTTTGTACAACTGGTCATAGACCGCCGGCAGGCGCTCGGCCAGCGCCGCCACCGGCAGGGGAGTACGAATCCCCGACACTACGTCCTCACCGGCGGCGTTGAACAAATACTCGCCAAAGAACTGATGTTCTCCAGTGGCGGGATGGCGCGTAAACGCCACGCCGGAGCCGGAATCGTCGCCGAAGTTGCCAAACACCATGGCCTGCACGGTAACCGCTGTGCCGAGGTTATCGTCGATATTGTTCATTTCCCGGTAGACGATGGCACGCGGTGTGTGCCAGGAGCGAAATACCGCCTCTACCGCCATTTTAAGTTGTTCGAAAGGATCGTCCGGTAACTTTGCCAGTGTTTTGTAGATGGCGATGATTGCGCGCCAGTCATCGGCGCTCATGTCGACATCCAGCGCCTTGTTATTGGCCCCCTTGTAGCGCTGCAACTCGTGCTCGAATTGGTGTCCGTCCACGTCCAGCACAACATCGGCAAACATCTGGATAAACCGGCGGTAGGAGTCATAGGCGAAGCGGGGATTGCCGGTCTTGCGGGCCAGGCCCTCGGTAATCTCCTCATTGAGGCCGAGGTTGAGAATGGTGTTCATCATGCCCGGCATAGAGACGGGGGCACCGGAGCGCACGGAAAACAGCAGCGGGTTTTCCGGGTCGCCGAATCGCGCGCCCATTTTTTTCTCGACCAGATCCAGCGCGACGCGATACTCCTGCTCCAGCAGCGAGGGCAGTTTATTACCGGCCTGGAAAAACTCGCGACAGGTGTTGGTGGTGATCGTGAACCCGAACGGCACAGGCAGTCCCAGAGTGGTCATCTCACAGAGATTAGCCCCTTTGCCCCCCAGTAGATCCCGGTCGTCCTTGCTGCCTTCGTTGAACAGGTATACACGCTTCGCCATGGAGTTGAGCCTTGTCGTCGAACTTGAGAGGCAGCGAGTATAGCGCCTGACTGAACCGGCAGGGAGTCTGGATGTGGGGTATTCAGCGCTGCGCCAGCAGTTCGCTCAGGCGCTCGATCTCAGACAGGTCGGCAGTGGCAGGCACCATAAACAGTTCCTCGCACCCGGCAGCTTCAGCATTGTCCAGTGCCGCCAACACCGCATCGGCGGAACTGCGGTGCACCGACTCGGCCATCATGGTGGCAATCTCCGGCCCGGCGATGGCGAGGTATTCGTACACATAGTCGTAGAGCCTTTGCTGGCCGTTATCGGCTAAGGTGTACCAGAATCCGCCCATTCGATAAGGTGTTTGTGCGCGACCGGCGCGCTGCCAGGCGGTATCGGCCATGGCAAACGTGCGGCTCAATTCCTGTTCCTCACCGTTGCCGGACCAGGCATACAGGCCATCGGCCCACTGCGCGCAACGTTCGATGCTCTTGGGCCCCATCGCGCCGGCCAACAAGCGCGGCCCGTTGGACCAGGAGGGCGTCGGCCCGATCATGCCACCCCCGGCCACCACTTCCTCGCCACGCCATACCTTGCGCATCTCTTCGATCTGGCGATCCATTTTTCCATAACGTCCCTGGAAGGTTGCTCCCAATGCTTCGTAGTCCTTCTCACGGCCACCGTAGCCTACCGCGACGCTGCGCACCCGTCCCCCGGAGAGAATGTCGAGTGTGGCCAGTTCCTTGGCAACACGGGTCGCGCTGTGCATGGGTAATACGTACAGTGTCGGTGTGATTTCCACTCGGGTGGTGGCCATCGCCGCTGCTGCCAGTACGATGCGCATGTCATACGTCGGACCATGGATGCGTTCGCCGCAGGAGAGGGCATGAAAGGGACCTTCGTCTATGGCCTTGAACCAGGCCAGATAGTCTTCCCGGCTGAGGCCGGATTTCATGTACGGCAGGCAGACGCCGATCTTCATACTGGATGCCATTGCTGTGTTACTCCGTATACAAATCAATGGTCACTATAGTAGCCCACTTCGCTGGCACGGCTGTTCAGTATGCTGAACTGATGCTGTATTGCGAAGGGCTGTTGTCGGTCGCGGTTGGTTGGGTCTTGTGACTGGTGTAACTTGGTCCTCGCCAATCGGTAAGCGAGAGTTGACTATGAAAATTGACGGACCCTTCTACGCCAAGCTTGACACTGCCGCCAGTGAGGCGCGCCGCCTGGCTGGTATCGGCTACGACGGTGTGTACAGTCTGGAGGGCAGCTGGGATCCTTTCCTTCCGCTGGTGATGGCCACCGAGCATGCGCCCGAGCTGGATATTGCAACAGGAATCGCCGTGGCGTTTCCCCGCAACCCCATGCACCTCGCCTACCAGGCCTGGGATTTACAAAAGTTCAGCAAGGGCAAATTCCTCCTGGGCATCGGCTCCCAGGTTAAGGCGCACATCGAGAAGCGTTTTGGCGTGGAGTTCAGTCCACCCGCCGCGCGCATGCGCGAATACATTCTTGCCCTCAAGGCGATTTTTGAGTGCTGGCAAAACGGCACGAAGCTCAATTTCCAGGGCGATTACTTTCGCCACACCCTGATGACGCCGATGTTTAACCCGGGCCCGCTGGACTGTAATGTACCGCCCGTGCTGCTGGGTGCGCTCGGCCCGCTGATGACCGAGGTGGCGGGAGAAGTGGCCGACGGACTCATCATCCACCCCTTCAACAGCATGCCATTTCTTACCGATCACGCACTGCCCGCAGTGCACAGGGGTTTGGCGAGGTCAGGGCGAGCCCGCAGCGAGTTTATTTTGCAAATCAATGCAATCGTCATCACCGGTGATACCGAGGAGGTGCGTGCTGCAGCCACGGACAGTGTCAGGAACCTGCTCGGCTTCTATGCATCGACACCGGCCTACAGGCCCCCGATGGAAGCGGTCGGTTACGGCGAGCTGCAACCGGAGTTGAACCGCTTGTCCAAAGAGGGTCGTTGGGACGAATTGGGCTCCTATATCGACCAGACATTTCTGGACGCGTTCGTCACCAGCGGCAGGCCTGAGGAAATTGCAGGCAAACTGCGGCAGAAATACGCAGCACACGCCGACCGGCTGGCCATCTATGCACCTTATGCCGCTCCGGATGCCATGTGGTCATCTATCATCGCCGAACTGAAGACCATGGGGTAAACTCCCTGCCCATATGAACAGAGCACTCCGTATCCCGTTCGCCGCGACCACTTTACTGGTGGCGTGTGTGTTGCTATATGGATGCAGTAGCCCACCGCCCAAACGGCCAGCATTACCGGGCGGAAATACGCAAGCGGTGAACTTCAGCGGTTCCTGGGAGCTGGATTACAGCCAGAGTGACAATAGCCAGCAAGAACTCGATTCGGTGGTACGTGAATTGGATCGCGAGGCACAGCGACGCGCCCAGGGTGGCATTCAGCAGGGTCTTGTTAGCGGCGTCAGCATGAGCGGGGCAGGGGTCAACAGCGGTTCTTCCATTCTGGGACTGGCGCGTTTGGCGGATCTGATCACGCAATCGCCGCTGCTGGAGATTGCGCAGGATACGCACAAGATACTGATCAAGCGGGAGGAGGACTTTGCCCTGAGCTGCGAATTCTATGCCGGTGAATACCACAGGGTGGAAACGCCCTTCGGCACTGAAGCGTGCGGCTGGAACGCCCATCAATTGGTGTTCAAGTTACTGCTTCCCGACGGACTCAGTATTCAGCATGTGATGACCCTCGGCGCGGCGGGACAAAAACTCAACATCGCAACAACCGTGGTGTCCGACCAGGTATCCTTTCCCTTTACACTCAACCGTGTCTACAACCGTTTCCAACCGGGCGATGGTGGGATTAAATGCCAGGAAACACTGACCAGGGGCAGGGTATGCACGACCGCGTCCCGGTGATTATCTCTCGGGTACTTCGTACTGCAATCGCACTGTGCGTTTTGGTCAGTCTGTGTTTCAGCGCGCACGGGCATGCCGAAACAGGCATTGACTCAGGCCAGCCTGTCGCAGCGGACCACCTGGATGTAGGGCTGCCGATTTTTGACCCGGGCATTCCGGACGATGCATCGACACACGGCAAGCTGGGTATTTTCCCGGAGATTCGCAAGTCAGAGGCCAAGTACATGCCGGTGATGTTGCGCCAGGTTTTGATCGAGTCTGGAGATTGGGGTGTCGTTCGGGTCTTGCCCGAGGCATTGGAGTCCTCGGAATTGCAGGTCAGCGGTACCATACTGCACTCGGACGGCCAGCGCCTGGAGCTGCACATACAAGCCCGCGATGCCACGGGAGTTCAGTGGTTGGACAAGGTGTACTCCGGCGCGACTACGCCGCAGGATTATCCAGTCAAGGTGCCCGGGGATCCCTTTCTTTCTGTGTACACACACATTGCCAGTGACCTTCTGGCGGCGCGTCGGCAACAGAGTGCCAAACAACTGGCAGATATACGCCAGGTTGCCCTGATGCGTTACGCCAGCGGCCTGGCCCCGGAGGTCTTCGCGTCTTATCTGGCGCAATCACCTTCCGGTGGGTACACGTTGCAGCGCCTGCCCGCCGCGGAGGATCCGATGTTAGTGCGCGTGAACCGCATCAGGGAACAGGAGTATCTATTCATCGATACCGTCGATGAGCAGTATGCGCGTCTCAGTGAGGAAATGGCGCCCACTTACAACCTGTGGCGGCAGTTCGGTGCAGAGCAGGCACTGTACGATGACGACTATAAGGAGCGCGTGAGCAGCCGGGATAGCCAGGGTCGACGGGGCTCGTTTGCGGCGCTTGAACAGACCTACAACGCGTACAAGTGGTCAAAGATTCACGAGCAAGATCTGGATGAGATGGCGCAGGGATTCGATAATGAAGTAGCGCCCACTGTCATGGAAGTCAGTGGCACGGTTTTCAAGCTCAGTGGCACGCTCGATCGCCAGTACACAGAATGGCGTGAGATTCTTCAACGTATCTTTGTGCTGGAGACAGGCTTGGCCCCGGCATCCTGAATTCTGCTATGCTGCTGCCATGGCTGGCAAAGAAAAAGACAACGATTCCCTACTGGACTCCCTCAGGAGGCTGACCGAGCAGATCGCCGGCGGTACCGTTGATTTTGCCCGTAATACCGCGACACTGACCGCCATGTTCGGCGAGACCTGGTTGCGCAGCGCGCTGTTGAGCAAGCTGGAGCCGGAACGGCTGGAGGCGATGGCCGATGCGGGTCACTTCCTGCGGGATGCGCGCGAGACGGCGGGTATGTCACTCAAGGATCTTGCGGAAAGCCTTGGCATCTCCGACCGGGGAGTGCTGGAGGACATTGAAAGCGGCGAGACCATCATGCCGTTGGAACTGGTGCTGCGCAGCGCCGCCTTGCTGGCTCGACATGACCCAATTCCTTTTCTTATCAAATTTATGCGCACCTACAATCCGGCACTGGAGAAAGCGTTGGAGCAGTGGGGTGTGCTGGCACTGCCCAAGCAGTACGAACGCGAGCGGCGCTTTGTCAACCTGATGCGCAAACACGATGTCCTGCGGCGCTTGTCGGATACCGAATACGACAGGTTTATTCACTACATGGAGAGTTCCGGTAATCTGGTGTTGGATGTCATGCAAAAAGAGAAACAGGCCAACGTGATGCCGACTTCGCCAGGTGAAAATTCCCGCTCCACACACAGGGCGGCTGGCAAGAAAGCTGCCCCTCATGCGCGTAAACGCGCCCCGCACAAGCGGCGTAAAACGCCCTGAAGCGCTGTTGATCAGGTGCTCGTAACTCATTCGGACAGTAACGCCTGGTTTGCGACCTGCCCCAAGGGCGTGGAAGCACTGCTGGCAGCCGAATTGGCGGCATTGGGCGCGGTCACTACCCGTGAAACGGTTGCCGGTGTGCATTTCACCGGGCTGCGTGCACTGGCATACCGCGCCTGCCTGTGGTCGCGACTGGCTAACCGCATACTATGGCCACTGGCGTCGCTGGATGCCGCGGACGGCGACACCCTGTACCGCAGTCTGAAGGAGATCGACTGGGGCAAGGTGTTCGCTGTCCACCACAGCATAGCCATCGATTTTTCCGGAGAAAATAGCGGCATTCGCAACACCCAGTTCGGTGCCCAGCGCAGCAAGGACGCGATTGTAGACTGGTTTGTCGCCGCGACGGGCCTGCGCCCCTCCGTTGATCGCGCCAATCCCGATGTCCGCTTGAATGTGCGCCTCGTGCGCGATCAGGCACATCTGTCAATCGACCTGTCCGGAGGCAGCCTGCACCAGCGCGGTTATAGGCAGCAGGCCGGTGCCGCTCCGCTGAAGGAGAACCTGGCGGCTGCCGTACTGCTGCGTGCAGACTGGCCGGGAATTGCCGCCCGCGGCGGAGCCCTCGTCGATCCCATGTGTGGTTCCGCGACCCTGTTGCTGGAGGGTGCGATGATGGCTGCCGATATCGCGCCCGGCTTGTATCGGCCGCGCTTCGGATTTGAGCACCTGCTGATGCATGATCCCGTGCAGTGGCAGGCGATCCGCAATGACGCCGACAGTCGGGCACAGCGGGGGAGGGCGGCGCAGTTGCCGGAGTTTCGGGGCTACGATTGGGATCCGGCGGTGATTAGGCGCGCGCAGGACAATATTGCGCGGATCGGCCTGGAAAAAATTGTAAGGGTGAGTTGCAGGAGCGTCACACAACTGCAAAAGCCGAGCCATCGCCCACTGCCGTTCGGCCTGCTGGTGTGTAATCCCCCCTACGGCGAGCGACTGGGGGAGAAAGCAAGTCTCTCGACACTGTACCGGCAGTTGGGTGAAGTCATGCTGGCGGAATTTCCCGGTTGGCAGGCGGCTATTTTGACCGCGGACCTTGATCTGGGCAAAGCCACGGGATTGCGCAGTCACAAACGCTATGCCCTGTTCAACGGAACCATCGCCACGTCCCTGCTGCTGTTTGATCTGGGCAAGAACGAATTGCGCACCGCAGCGCCCGGCTTGCCCGAGCGCGCAGCAGATCCTGTCGCAACCCCTGCCGCACTCTCGGCTGGCGCAACGATGTTCGCCAATCGTATCCGCAAAAATCGCAAACGTCTGTCCAGCTGGGTGAAGCGGGAACAGGTCGAGTGCTACCGCCTCTATGATGCGGACATGCCAGAGTACGCCGTGGCCGTAGATGTTTACGGCCAACATGTGCATGTCGCTGAATATCAGGCGCCCAAAGACGTATCCGCCGAGGCAGCGGAACGTCGCCTGGACGACGTGCGCAGCGCGCTGCCCGCAGCGCTCGGTATCGCTGCACAGAATATTGTGTACAAGCAGCGCAGCCGCCAACGCGGCATTGAGCAGTACACTAAACGGGATAGCCGGGGTGAATTGCTGACGGTGAAAGAGGGTACGGTGCAGCTGCTGGTGAACCTGAATGATTACATCGATACCGGCTTGTTCCTCGATCATCGCCCGCTGCGTTTGCGCATTGGGCAGGAAGCAGCCGGCAAGGATTTCCTCAACCTTTTCTGTTACACCGGCTCCGCCACGGTACACGCGGCGCTGGGCGGTGCACATTCCACTACCAGTATCGACCTGTCCAACACGTACCTCAACTGGCTACGTAAAAACCTGGCAGCCAATAAATTGGAGGAGGGTCGCAACACAGTCATCCGTGAGGATTGCCGTTCCTGGCTGGCGCGCACACGCAATCGCTATGACCTGATCCTGCTCGATCCGCCTTCCTTCTCCAACTCAAAGGCTGTGGCCGAGAGCTTTGATGTGCAGCGCGACCATCCTCACCTGGTGCGACAGGCGATGGCTGTATTGCGCAAAGAGGGTCACTTGTATTTTTCTAACAACCGGCGCGGGTTCAGTTTGGACGAGAGCTTACAAACTGACTTTCGGTGTGAGGACATCACCCTGCAAACGTTGCCGCCGGACTTTCAACGCAACCACAGGATCCATTGTTGTTGGTCAATTAGGCATTACTAGTGGCTTGTGCTGCCAACTTTTTGCGGTAGATGATATCCACAAAATCCGGATAAACCTTTGATATAGAGATGCTTCGCAACGTACGGTACTACAAAAAAACTTTATCTTATTGATTTAAAAAAGAAAATACCTTTCCATTCGGTGAGTTTGCCCGTGTTCGTGTGAAGCCTCGTGGCGAATAAAATCCCATCACAGGGTCCTCTGTCCCCAAGCTTATCCACAGCAGATGTTGTGGATATCTAAGCCGGATCTGCCAGTTTCAACAGTTGCTTGCCAACGTTGCTGCCATCAAAAAGCCGCTGCAGGGTAGTCGGGATGTTGTCAAAGCCCTCCTGGATATCTTCCCGCCAGGCGATTTCCCCATCCAGCACCCATCCGGTCAGCGCATCGATGGCCTCGCCGGCCCGTTCCAGATAATCGATCACGATGAAACCTTGCATGCGTACGCGGCGTGTGACCAACAGTACGAGGTTGCGCGGACCCGGTTTAGGCGCCGTGTCGTTGTAGCCCGATATGGCTCCGCATAACACGATGCGGCCGAAATCGGCCATGTTCCCGATACCCGCTTCGAGCGTGGCGCCGCCAACATTGTCGAAAAAGACATCGACTCCGTTGGGGCAGAGCGCAGCGATGCGTTGTTGCATGTCCTCAGTCTTGTAATCGATTACCGCATCGAGCTTACAGGCAGTACGCAGCCAGTCGCACTTCTGCTGTCCGCCAGCGATACCAACCACCCGGCAACCTTTGAGTCTGGCGATCTGCGCAACGACGGAGCCAGTAGCACCGGCTGCGCCAGATACCAACACAGTCTCGCCCGGTTGCGGTTGGCCGACATCCAGCAAACCGAAATAGGCGGTGAGGCTGGTGCTGCCGAACACGCTGAGCGCCACACCTGGCGGGGTTCCCTCCGGCAGTGCGGTCGGGGGAATAAATCCTGCGGGGTCACCGATACTGTATTCCTGCCAATTCACCAGGCCCTGCACCAATGTGCCTACCGGCAGTGCAGGATTGTGCGACTGCACCACCTGCCCCACGCCACTGGCCCGCATGGGGTCGCCAATCGCTACCGGAGGCAGGTAACTCGGTTCGTCCACCAACCAGCCGCGCATGGCAGGATCGAATCCCAGCATCAAGGTCTTCAATAGCACCTGCCCGGCTGCGAGGTCAGGCTGCGGCATGGGGGAACTCACCTGTTCAAAATGTTGTGGCCCGACAACGCCCCGCGGACGTTCCTTCAGCAGCCATTGCCTGTTTTTTGTCTCCATGAAACCTTCCTGTGAATCGTGTTGCGAGGTTCCGGGCTTGAACTTGTGATTGCAATCTGACCGGACGGGACCGTTATTAGAGCACCTGGCTTGGGTGTTGAACAGTGTCACTGCGACAGTATCACTGCGACAGTCTTCCGGCGCATGACATGGGCATTGTGCTGTGTTCCAATCGTGCGGCTGAAGGCTGAAGGCTGAAGGCTGAAGGCTGCGGGTGGAGTGCGCATGAAATCCCTGTTGATTGTTTATCATAGTCAGAGCGGTACCTGCGCTAGTCTGGCGAGGGCCGCCTGGCGGGGCGCGCGAGCGGAGACAGATATTGAAGTGTGCGTGATGCGCGCCTGGGACGCCGGGACACTGGACCTCGCTCGCGCCGCGGGCCTGTTGTTGATAATGGCCGAAAATTCCGGCGCGCTGTGCGGGACCATGAAGGATTTCCTCGATCGCACATTTTACCCGGCCATAGCCCGGGGACTGGTGTTGCCTTATGCGCTGCTGATCAGTGCAGGCAATGACGGACGGGGTGCCCAGCGGCAGGCCGAACGTATTCTCACTGGCTACCCCTTCCCCCAGGCTGCCGAGCCATTGATACTGCGAGGCGCACTGAGTACGGCACATCAGGAGGCCAGCGCCCAATTGGGCCAGGGCTTCGCCGCCGGCCTGGTGATGGGAATTTTTTAGGCGGGCCGGTACCGCCGGGGTGACAGCGTGCCTCCGCGAGATGACTAGACCACCGCGGAATGCACGTACGTGTCCAGCGCTGCGATGAATGCCTGGGCGGCCCGCGACAAGCTGCGGCTTTCGTGGTGCAACACCCCCAGCGTTCTCTCAATTCGCACATCGCGTACGGGCAGTGTCACCAGCGAGGCATCACGCATACTGCGCGGCAGGACAGTCCAGCCAAGCCCCACCGATGCCATCATGCGGATTGTCTCCAGGTAGTTGGTGGCAATATTGATTTGCACAGGCAAATTGCGCCGGTCAAACAGGGCTTTAACAATCTGCCCGGTATAGGTATTAAGTCCTGGCAGGACGGCCGGATGCCTGCTCAAATCCTTCAGGTCGAGGGTTTTCCTGCGCGTCAGTTCATGACCATCCTGCACCATGAAATCCAGTGGATCAGGCCACACTGGTCGGCTGATGATTTTGGCCACCGGGGTAGGGGCCAGGGTGACGACCGCCAGTTCCACTTCCCCGCGCAACGTGAGGTCGTAGGCCTGCTCTGAATCCATGAAGTCGATATCGAGTTGCACGGCTGGGTATGCCTTACTGAAGTAACTCAACACCGGGGGCAGGCGATGCAAGCCGATATGATGACTGGTGGCAAGGCGCAAGCGTCCCTGTACTTCCCCGGCCAGATCGCGCACCGACTGTATTGCAGCCTGCAGTTCCTGCTGTACGGCCCTGGCATGTGGCAACAGGGCTTCGCCGGCTTCCGTCAGGCTGATGGTCCTGCCGACGCGGTCGAACAAGGGGGCGTTCAATTGTTCCTCCAGTTGTGCCACCCGCTTGCTGACAGCAGGCTGGGTCAGGTACAACTTTTGGGCGGCCAGGGAAAATGAACCGGTTTCAGCGACCAGTAAAAACGCCCTGAGGTTTTGGGTGTCCAATCAACGTATTCCTATCTGGAATTTATATTATAAAAATAATAGATTTGAGTTATCTAAAATTCAAGCCCATAATTTGTATTAGCGGCACGAACTCCTGCACTTAACCGAGGTACCCCATGAGCGGACAAACGCTTTACGACAAGTTGTGGCAGAGCCACCTGGTGGAGCAGCGCGACGATGGCAGCGCACTGATCTACATTGATCGCCAGCTCATTCACGAGGTTACCTCACCGCAGGCCTTCGAGGGGCTGCGTATAGCAGGCCGCCAACCCTGGCGCGTTGACGCGAACTTTGCGGTGCCAGATCACAACGTACCGACTGAGCGCAAGGAGCGTAGTGGCGGCGTGGCGGGTATTGCCGACACTGTTTCCCGCTTGCAGGTGCAGACACTGGACGACAACTGCCGTGATTTCAACATACTGGAATTCCAGATCAATGACATTCGCCAGGGTATTGTCCATGTGGTCGGTCCGGAACAGGGTGTGACCTTGCCGGGAATGACTATTGTGTGCGGCGATTCGCACACCTCTACCCACGGTGCTTTGGGCGCTTTGGCACACGGCATTGGTACCTCTGAAGTGGAACATGTGATGGCTACCCAGTGCCTCGTGCAGCAAAAAATGAAGAATATGCTGGTGCGTGTCGACGGTAAGTTGCAGGCAGGTGTTACCGCCAAGGATGTGGTATTAGCGATCATTGGCGAGATCGGAACGGCGGGCGGCACGGGCTACGCCATCGAATTTGGTGGTGAAGTGGTGCGCGCACTCAGCATGGAAGGGCGCATGACAATCTGCAATATGGCAATTGAAGCCGGTGCACGCGCCGGACTGATCGCCGTGGATGAGACCACCGTGGAGTACGTCAAGGGCAGGCCCTATGCACCTCACGGCCAGCAGTGGGAGCAGGCGCTCGTGGCATGGCGTGAATTGCACAGTGACCCCGATGCGCTTTTTGAACGGATCGTTGAATTACGCGGTGCCGACATCAAGCCCCAGGTTACCTGGGGGACATCGCCGGAAATGGTCCTGCCCGTGGACGGTGTGATACCTGATCCCGCCAAGATGGACAATGCCGCGCAGCGCGAGTCCACGGCGCGCGCCCTGCAATATATGGGGCTGAAAGCCGGCATGGCGATTACCGACATCAAACTCGACATAGTCTTTATCGGATCCTGCACTAACTCGCGCATTGAGGATCTGCGCGCTGCCGCGGCGGTGGTGAAAGGCAAGAAAATCGCCACCACGGTCAAGCGCGCGCTGGTGGTGCCAGGTTCCGGAAAGATCAAGGAGCAGGCCGAGGCGGAAGGTCTGGACAAGATTTTCACGGCGGCAGGAATGGAGTGGCGCGAGCCCGGATGCTCCATGTGTCTGGCGATGAACTCGGACAAACTGGGGGCCGGTGAGCACTGCGCTTCCACCTCCAATCGCAACTTTGAAGGGCGCCAGGGTTTTGGCGGCCGGACACATCTGGTGAGCCCCGCCATGGCGGCGGCGGCGGCAGTGGCCGGGCACTTTGTCGATGTACGGGACTGGTAGGAGTCAAGGACAATGAAAAGTTTTACTGTGTTGCGGGGCATTGCAGCCCCTATGGATCGCGCCAACGTGGACACCGATCTGATTATTCCCAAACAATTTCTGAAGTCCATCAAGCGCAGCGGCTTTGGCCCCAACCTGTTTGATGAAGTGCGTTACCTGGACCAGGGCGAGCCCGGGCAGGACTGCAGTGGCCGTCCGCTAAATAAGGATTTCCCGCTGAACCACGCGCGTTACAAGGGGGCTTGTGTGCTGCTCGGCCGCGAGAACTTTGGCTGTGGCTCGAGTCGAGAACACGCTCCCTGGGCACTGGAAGACTACGGATTGCGCTGCATAATTGCGCCGAGTTTCGCCGATATTTTCTACAACAACTGCTTCAAGAACGGCATTTTACCTATTGTGCTTGATACGCAAGTGGTTGAACGGCTATTTCAAGAGATGTACGCCACCGAGGGCTATGAACTGGGGATCGATCTGGCGCGGCAAGTGGTTCAATGCCCATCCGCAGAAGAGATCAGTTTTGAGGTGGATGCATTTCGCAAGCATTGCCTGCTCAACGGCCTGGACGATATCGCCCTGACGCTGGAGAGCGCGGATACCATTCGGGCCTATGAACAGCGCTGGCGCAAGCAATCGCCCTGGCTGTTCGACGTTATCAGGTAGCGGGCGGATGCCCCATAAGGTGTTAGAGGGAGAGGTACAATGAGCACGCAGTATGATGTAGCGGTAGTCGGCGCCACCGGGGCGGTAGGCGAGGCCATGATCAGTATTCTGGAGGAGCGCAATTTTCCGGTGCGCACGTTATATCCTTTGGCGAGCAGTCGTTCCGCAGGTAAAGCCGTCATATTCAGGGGGAAGTCGATACCGGTGACTGACCTGGCGGAGTTTGATTTCAGTCAGGTGCAGATCGGACTGTTTTCGGCCGGTGGCAGCATCTCGGAAAAGTTCGCACCGATCGCGGCCGCCGCTGGCTGCGTCGTGATCGACAATACCTCCCATTTTCGCCAGGAAGAAGACATCCCACTCATCGTACCTGAGGTCAATATCGCTGCCCTGGCGGGTTACAGTGCGCGCAACATCATCGCCAACCCCAATTGCTCGACGATTCAAATGTTGGTGGCGTTGAAACCCATCTATGATGCGGTGGGCATTCAACGCATCAATGTGGCGACCTACCAGGCCGTCTCCGGTACGGGGAAGGAGGCCATTGAGGAGCTGGCCTCACAGACTGCCAAGCTACTCAACGGGCAGGCGGTGGAATGTGAAATTTATCCCAAACAGATTGCATTCAATGTGCTGCCGCACATCGATACGTTCCAGGACAACGGGTATACACGCGAGGAAATGAAATTGGTGTGGGAGACCCGGAAAATCCTGGGTGATCCGAACATCGAGGTCAATCCGACCTGCGTCAGGGTACCGGTGTTTTTTGGGCATTCAGAAGCAGTGCATATTGAAACTGTGGAAAAAATTACAGCACAACAGGCGCGGTCACTGCTCGCAAAGGCGCCTGGTGTCACCGTGCTTGACGAACGTGCCGACGGCGGTTATCCGACAGCGGTGACTGAGTCGGCGGGCGCGGACGCTGTCTTCGTAGGCAGGATTCGGGAGGACATTTCTCATCCCAGGGGACTGAATATGTGGATTGTCAGCGACAATGTCAGGAAAGGTGCAGCCCTGAATAGTGTGCAAATTGCCGAGAGCTTGATGTCAACCTACCTTGATTAATGCCTGTAATTCACTGATACTTGGGCTGTTATTCGGGTTGCTTCGAGTGCGTGAAAGCAATGGTAGTGCAACTGCCGACGGTTAGAGCGAACGCTTGTAGGGGCTGTACAAGTCAGGCGCGGCACCAGAGGCACCCCGAATCTGTCGTCGATGTCCGGGGAGTCGACGTTTTATTCGCGGGTACAATAATAAGGGGCTGGTATGGCTCGTAAGTTAGCTGCTATTGCGTTCTCGTTAGGCTGTCTCCATGCGGGATCAGTGCTCGCACTCGGTCTCGGTGATGTGCAGCTGGAATCTTTTCTCAATGAACCGCTCAGGGCCAGTGTTGATTTGCTCAACATGGGTGGTTTGCACGAGGACGAGATCAAGATACGTCTGGCCACCTCCGAGGACTTTGACAAGCTGGGAATTGAACGAAATTACTTTCTGACCAGTATCATGTTTGATGTGGTCGCCGATGGCCATGGCGGCGCGCGCATTTTAATCTCCTCGGAAGAACCTGTCCTGGAACCTTATCTGGATTTTATCGTTGAAGCGCGGTGGCCTTCCGGTCGCCTGATTCGTGAATATACCGTCCTGGTAGATCCACAGGTATTCTCGCAGGCGACCCCGGTCGTCTCTGCCAGCCAGCGGGTGGAGGAAGTTGAAGGAATTCCTCCCCCGGCAAAAAAAACTGGGGCCCCAGCCGCTAGCGGTTCTGCACAAAGCGAGAATGACAACACGATTGGCGCCTGGGGAACTGAAGCGGGGGCTAGCAGCGGTACCCGGGTAAATGTGCGTGATTCCGACCTGGCTCCAGGAGAGATGCCGCAACGAGGGTATAACGCCGCAACCAGTGGCGGCCCGACTGCGGGCAGCCGCTATATGGTGAGCCGGGACCAGACCCTGTGGGACATTGCCAACCGGGCAAAACCCGCTGGCGCCTCCGTACACCAGACCATGCTGGATATTCAGCGCCTCAACCCCGACGCCTTCATCAACGGCAATATTAACCGGGTCAAGGCTGGCTACATTATTTATCTCCCCAGCGCTGCCGATATCAGTTCGGGCAACGAGGCTACGGCGTTGTCGGAAGTCAGCCAGCAAAACCAGGCATGGCGCGAAGGGCGCGATAGTGAGGTGGCCGCCACCAGCCGCCCCAAACTTACCATTTCTGCAGAATCAGAGGAACTCCCTGACACCACACCCTCCAACAAGATCGCAGCTGGCAGCGGTGCGCCTGCAGCGCCGGCGCAATCGCCACCCAGCGATGCAGCAGCAACAGGTAAACCAGCCGTTCCCGCCAGTGATACGGAAGCACGGCTGGCGGCCCTGGAACAACAACTCCAGGCGCTGCAACGGATCGTCACCCTCAAGGATGACCAGATAGCCGCATTGCAAGCCACGCTGGCGAAATCCGGTGGAACGGTAGAAGTAGACCCCAATGTGGCCCCGGTTGTTGGTGAAACTCCCCCAGTACCCGTCGAGGACATTACGGCACCTGTCGAGGAGGCGCCGATAACAGCAACTGAACCGGCACCTGCTGTTGAGGAAAAGCCTGCCATCGGCAGTACTCCAAACACTGAACCC
>JANPDE010000056.1:0-2112 GCA_031431315.1 Haliea sp. | reverse complement strand
CCTTCCCGGCGCGCAAGAGCACTTAGCGGGGTCGGTGTTTCTGGCGAGTACCTTGCGTCAACGCCAGCCCTCGTTTGAGACTGTTAGCGTCTACGGCGGATGGCCCACCGATGAAACTCTGTTTGACGGTGCGGACGCGGTGGTGATGTATTGCGACGGCGGTGAATCACACCTGATTGTTGATCATCTGGAGAGCTTCAACCGACTGCTGGAAAAGGGTGTGGGAGTCGTCGCGCTACATTATTGTGTGGAGGCCACGAAAAGCACACCCGCGGCGCAATCCTTGCTCAATGCTATCGGGGGATATTTCGAAACAGGATGGTCGGTCAATCCCGAGTGGAGAGCCAACTTTACAGTGCTGCCGAATCACCCCATCACCCAGGGAGTGCGCCCATTTAGTATGGAGGATGAGTGGTATTTTAATATGCGCTTCCTCGACAGCGGCGTGACACCCATCCTCAGCGCCATCGCCCCCTCCTCCACCATGCGGCGCTGGAACGGTCCGCACAGTGGCAACGATGAAGTTCGCCAATTGGTAGCGGATGGCATACCACAAGTTACGGCCTGGGCCTATGAGCGCCCTGGGGGTGGTCGAGGTTTCGGGTACACCGGTGGTCATTACCACGCCAACTGGGAAAATGCCGATGCCCGGGAGTTGGTACTCAATGCCATTGAATGGGCGGCGATCAGGCCCTGATACCGTCAATCCAACTGGCGCGAATATGCCGCCGATCATCCAGCGCGACCAGGTTGGCCCGGTACCCGGGCCGGATAGCGCCAAGTTCCTGCTCCAGTCCCAGCGCTCGGGCAGGATACAGGCTCGCCATGCGCACCGCCTCGAACCAATCGATACGGGCGAACTCGGCGGCATTATTCACTGCCGCTAACATATCCAGATCTGACCCTGCCAGCGTACCCGCTGTATTGGTGACCCGGCCGTTCGTGACGACGATGGTTTCTCCGTCAAGCATAAAGGATTTTTTCGACGATCCCACCGTTGGCATGGCATCCGTGACCAGAATCGCGCCGCCGGTCTTTTTTGCCGCCACGGCAATACGAAAAGCCGCTGGGTGCATGTGGAAGCCATCCGCAATAATGCCGAACCAACTTTCGTCATCTTCAAGGGCGGCGCCTACCATACCCGGTTCCCGACTCTGCAGTGGTGTCATGGCATTGTACAAATGCGTAAACCCACTGATTCCGGCCGCCAACGCCTCGCGGGTTTGTAAATACGTCGCGGCGCTATGGCCGGCACAGACGATGACTCCCTTGTTTACCAGGCGGTTTATCATGGCCGATGTGGTCAATTCCGGGGCCAGGGTAACCAGGGTGGCGCCCACTCTCAGCGAAGTGACTATATTAAACCCCTCCTCGTCAAGTTGGCAGAACTTGCGTGCATCGTGGACACCCCTGCGCTCGGGATTCAGGAATGGGCCTTCCAGATGAATACCCAAAATGCCAGGTACACCCTCGGCAATAGCCTGCTCGACGGCAGAGACTGCCTGGCGCATCACTCCGGTACTGGATGTAATCAGGGTGGGTAAGAAGCCGGTCGTGCCGAATTGTCGGTGTGCGGCGGCGATGGTACGTAGGCTGTCCACTGTCGGAGCGCCTGTAAACAACACCCCACCCCCGCCGTTGACCTGAAGGTCTATAAATCCGGGCAACAGGGTGCCTCCCTTGAGGTCGTATACGTAGTCAATATCCGCGGGTATCTGTGCAGGATTTACAACGGAGAGAATTCGCGCATTTTTGATGAGCACGGCCTGGTCCCGCCGCAGGGACTCACCATCGAACACTTGCCCATTGATTAGCGCCCCAATCATGATTGCCCGCCCGTGTTGCACATCAATATGTCCGTCAATCGACCGGGATGTTGCACGAACCAAGATGTAATGAAAAGGCTCTTCATCATTAACGGGGGACACCGGCATTCATTAAACTGATTTTGCGACGATCAATTTAATGGAGAGAACACCGATGTCCCACGCAGTAAGCATTATAGGCATACCCGGCCTGCAGGTTGAACGGGTAAAGCGCAGCCAGGGTATTGAGGTCTGGGCAAGGCCGTACCGGAGGCCGCCCTGCAAGCACTGCCATGGCCAGGATGTG
>JANPDE010000055.1:0-8465 GCA_031431315.1 Haliea sp. | reverse complement strand
GAACGAAGAAGGCTGGGATATTCGCTCTTCAGGCCTTATCCCCGGAGGGACTCTGGCGGAGTGAACTCAACAGTTGTGACGTACGCGCGATACCAGGCGAGTGGCAGCGGACATGCTCCGCGGCGAATATCTTAGCAGTTTGAGCAAGCGGGGCATGTCCGCTGCCAATCGCCGCAACGGAGCCTCCAATCGTGATCCATCAACGGCTAGCTCAGGCGTCATTGGTTTGAATGAAACGACCCCCTTCAGGGGGCTCAAGGAGCCGTAAGGCTGCGTAACTACCGCTTTAAGCGGCTCACAAACTAAAGCCCCCGGCTTTGCCGGGGGATATCTACACAGAGGCCCCAAACGCCATGATGTGGGACCGCTGGCAGCAGGGCGACTCGGTGCGCTTGATCAAAAAGTGTTTGTGAGATCAGGTATGAGTGATTACGCTTATCCGAGCACATCATGTAGTTGGCGGTGCATGTTCTGCACCCCTGGTTCATTGCGACCGACCAGTACCTTGCGCGCTATGCCAGCCTTCAGCCCCCGGTTGATCTTGTCTACCAGTGAGTAGTCCTCGGCCACGGCCACGTCGTTGATCATCTGGAAATACTCTTCGTAGTGCTGCCGCAACTCCGGTGTGGCCGGCTCTGTCGGCAGGAACATGCTGTGATATACCACGGAGCGGTCAGGGGCGATGGGGTATACGCGCCAGGTCTGGAAGTGGTCCTCCACCACGAAGATCACCGTGTTGGGGAAAATGTAGTTGACGTAGGAGCTGTATTTCCTCGGCTCCCATTCATCCTCGGGTAAGTCCTTCAGTTCGTTGATAGCCAGTGCGGGGGAACCCATGGAGTGGTTGCGTCCATACTGTTTGTAGTTGGCGGTATTGCTGTAGGCCATGGTGGCAATAGAGTTCGGGTGCAGGAACTCGAAATGGTAGTACTCATGGAAGGTGTCCATGTTGAGCTTCCAGCTGAAATCGGTGAAGACCTGCTTGGCGCCCAGATAGTAGTGGTCGTTAAAGCCAAAACCTGACAGGCGTTCCTGCAGTCCACCCAGCACCTCGTCAATTGCAAAGGTCTTATCCGGGTTGGGCATGACAAAGATCATGCCGTGCTTCTCCTGTACGTCCAGCGGTCGCAGGCCGAGTGCGTCGCGGTCGATGCCATCGAAACCTTCCTTGCCGAAGGGCACGCCAATCAGTTTGCCTTCCAGGTCATAGGTCCAGCCGTGATAGGGACAGGCAAATAGTCGGCCTTTCTTCGCTTTGCCATGGTCGCATTCGTTTAACGGCGCGCCGCGGTGTGAGCAGATATTCACGAAGGCCTTGAGGCCGCCATCGGCCTGGCGCACGATGAGTATCGGAACGCCGGTGTCGTCGAAGGCGAAGTAGTCACCGGCCTCGGGGACAATACAACTGGGCCCGACAAACTGGGGATAGTTGCGAAACAGTTCCGTCTTCTCGCGCTGGAACTGATCGGGATTGGTGTACTCGTTGATGTCGATTTCCATCACGCTGTCAGCCAGCGTGGTGGTATTGCGCGATACCAGATCCATCAGGGTTTTGATTTCTTCAACCAGTTGTTGCCGTTGCATGGAGGCTCTCCTACAGTCCCAGCACCATCTTGGCGATGATATTGCGCTGTATTTCCTGGGAGCCACCAAATATAGAGGCGGCGCGATTATTCAGGTAGCGCGGCACCACCGAGCTTATGTAGTCGGCCCTGACCGGATTACCTTCCGCGACCGGGTTCATGACAAAGCCCTTATACCCCAGCACATCCACTGACAACTCGTTGATGTCCTGCTCCAGTCGCGTGGCGGACAGCTTCATGATGGAAGACTCCGGCCCCGGGTTGCCGCCACCGCTGACCGAGGAGAGAATGCGCAGCTCGGTAATCTCCAGGGCTTTAAGGTCAATGGTGATGCGAGCAACCCTGCGCTCGAGGTCACCGTTGCGATCAAACTCGGTGCTGTCGCGTTTGGCATCGCGGATCAGCTGGTGCAGGTGATCCAGTTCATGCTGGATACGGGGCGCACTGAAGCCGCCACCGCGTTCGAACTCCAGCAAATACTTGGCGTAGCTCCAGCCCTTGTTTTCCTCTCCGATACGATTTGCCATGGGCACGCGCACGTTGTCGAAGAATACCTGGTTGACCTCAAGATCACCCGCCATAGTGATGATGGGTTCCACGGTCACGCCGGGGCTGTCCATGTCGATCAGCAGGAAGCTGATGCCCTGTTGCGGTTTGCCGCTGTTGTCCGTGCGGACCAGGCAGAAAATATGGTCGGCCAGATGCGCGTGTGTCGTCCAGATTTTAGAGCCGTTGACAATGTAGTGATCCCCGTTGGCTTCCGCCTTGAGTTTCAGGCTGGCAAGGTCGGAGCCGGCGCCGGGTTCGGAGTAGCCCTGGCACCAGTAGTGCTCGCCATGCAGGATTTTGGGCAGGTACTCGGTTTTTTGTTGCTCGGTGCCAAACGCCATGATCACTGGCGCCAGCATCAGCAGGCCCAGCGGAATCAGCATTGGTGCACCCGCGTGGTAGCACTCCTTACTGAAGATATATTTCTGCGCCGGTGTCCAGTCGGTGCCGCCGTGTGCCACCGGCCATTGCGGTACGGCCCAGCCCTTTTCCACCAGGATCGCCTGCCACTGCAAGGCAATATCTTTTTCGACAAAGACACTGCCGTTGTTGGCGGTGCCCTCGATGATATGCGCCGGCAATTTTTCCGCCAGGAACTGGCGCACCTCACGCTGGAATTGCAGTTCTGCTGCGCTGAAATTGAGATTCATGACATTTACCTGGAACGACTACGGTAAGGGCTCCATGGCCCAGCGGATGCCGCGACGCAGCAATTCATAGAATTCCGCGGTTTTCCACGCACCTTCCTCCGGGACAGGGTATTCCTCTATATACGGCTGCATATCGTACTTTCCGCGGCAGTGTCCCAGCGTCAGGTATAACACCTGGCCGGCACCGTGGGTATGGATGTACAGCACCGGCTGCACATCCGTGTCCTTCATCCAGTCGTCGCGCATGAAATTCAGCACCGGGTCAGACCAGTGGGTATGTAACAGTGTCTGGTGCGCACCGTGGAATTTGCACAGGTAGAGTTCATCATCCACCCGGAAGGTGGGGATGTCTTTTACCAGGGGATGGTTCGGCTCGGTGACATGTACCTCGTATTCATGGATCGGCGGATGCGCCATGAATTGGCTGCCCAATACGTGCATGAAGGGCAGGTTTTCTTCGGGGCAGTCGACCCGGGGTGAGCCGTCAGGATTGGGTTCCAGAAAGCGCAGGATGGAATTGGTGCCGTGCAGGGCAAACCATTTTTTACCGCTGTTCACGAACTCCACCAGCTGGCTGGTTTGCGCTGCCGTGGGTATGACATCACAGGTGTAGGTTATCAGGAAGTCGCTGGCGCAGATCGCGTCAATGTCGCTGAAGTCTGCGCCCACCAGCACTTTGATGCGCGGTTGCTCCGCGAGCAGCTTGAGTATTTCAAGCCTGGCATGGTCAATGTTGTGGAATTTACCACCCGCGACAAGGTAGACATCAATGCGATCGCTTTTGCCCATGCCTGAAAATAGTCTCCTGCGGTGTTTGCCGTGGTGCAGCGTGAATGGAATGCTGCGGGGCTGGGCCGCGTCGGTAGTTTGGCGGCCAGGGTTCCTGAATGTTCGCAGGGCAAGTTAGCAAACCTCCTGCGAAAAAACAATCAGAATTGACTGTTTATTTTCTATCCGATACTGTGGTCGACATCGCGACCGACGGAGTGCATCGATGAAAGCAGCAGTATTCAGTGAGATTGGACGGCCGTTGGCAGTGGAGACTGTGCCCGATCCGGTACCAGAGCCCTCCGAACTGGTGATGAAGGTCAGTTACTGCGGCATCTGCGGCACCGATCTGCACGCCACGCGGGAGGGCCTGACCACCGCCTGCAGCGGCCAGATTCTCGGCCACGAATACGTCGGCGAGATCGTGGAGGTAGGCAGGGAAGCGGCGGGGGATTGGAAGGTGGGCGACCGCGTCTGCGCCATGCCTTTTATTGCCTGTGGCCGCTGCCTGCCCTGCGCCGCGGGGCGCTTTTTCGAGTGCGCGAACAAGAAAGTCTCCGGGGTCGACGATCAGGGCGGCTTCGCAGAGTTCGTCACGACTGGCTCTCGTGAGACCATACTGCTACCCGATGATCTGGACCTGCAAAGTGCGGCGCTGGTCGAACCCCTGGCGGTGGGTATTCATGCGGTGCGAGTCGCCGACGTCAAGGCAGGCAGTCGGGTCATGGTGATCGGTGCCGGGCCTATTGGCCTGACGGTGGCATTGTGGTGCCGGTTTTTCGGAGCAAGGGAAGTGGTGGTTAGCGAAGTGGCGAAAACCCGAGCGGACTTGGCCAGCAAGATGGGAGCGACGGCAGTGATTCATCCCGATCTGGAAAAGGGCGCCGAAGGTCTGCTACAACAGTTCGCGGCTGTCGCAGGCGGTGCACCCGATGTCATTTTTGAATGCGTGGGTGCGCCGGGATTACTGCAGCAGTGCATCGAAATGGCGCCGCATCGTGGCAAGATCATACCTGTCGGTGTGTGCGAAAAGCCTGACAGCATCCTGCCTTTTTTCGGACTGGTGAAGGAATTGCAAATCCAGTTTGCCATCGCCTATACACGGGATGATTTCGAGACCTGTGTGGCGATGCTGGGCGAACGGCGCATCGACGTCTCCCCTATGGTGACCGATATCGTCACGCTGGACGAATTGCCTGCGGCGTTTGAAGCGCTGCGCTCGCCCAGTCACCAGTGCAAGGTCCTGACCCGCATGTGATAGCTGACATGGATGGAGCGTTACTCCACCACCGGCAGTGGATGGCCGTGGCGCCCCGCTTACGCAGACGGCTAAGATATTCGCCGCGGAGCGCCACGACCATCCACTGCCTACATGTACAACTCGAACACCCGCGCATGCTGCGGAATCGATATGATTCTAATAAAACAGGACAGTCGGATTGTTTTATTAACCGAGTTGCTCTATAGTCTGGCGGGTCCCCGGGCATGGCTTATCGCGCCTGGCCAGGACGAGTACCCTTACCTGTCACTTGCCAACCGCGCAGGAGCTAATCAGTGAGCCTACCCAGGGAACAACTGTTGCGGGCCTACCGCCAGATGAAGACCATTCGCGAGTTTGAAGAGCGCGTGCACGCGGAGATCATGAACGGGCAGATCGCCGGCTTCACACACCTGTATACCGGGCAGGAGGCCAATGCCGTAGGTGTGTGTGAGCAACTCGATACCGCCGATACCATCATCTCTACGCACCGCGGTCACGGTCACTGCATCGCCAAGGGCGCGGACGTCATCGGCATGATGAAGGAACTGTTTGGCTCCTCCGAGGGACTGTGCAAGGGCAAAGGCGGCTCCATGCACGTGGCCGATATGGAGAAGGGTATCCTCGGCGCCAATGGCATTGTTGCGGGCGGCCCGCCAATATCGGTGGGTGCGGCGCTGGCGGCGAAGATTCGCAAGAATGGCCGCGTGGCCGTGTCTTTCTCCGGCGACGGCTCGGTCAACCAGGGCACCTGCTTTGAAGCTATGAACATGGCTGTGGTGCTCAAGGTCCCGGCTATTTTTGTCATCGAAAACAACTACTACTCGGAGCACACCAATATCAGCTATGCAGTGGGCTGCGACGACCTGAAGGCGCGCACCGAGGGGTTCGGCTTCCCGGTGTTTGTGGCCAACGGCGCCGATTTCTTTTCCGTTTACGAGGCGGCGGGCAAAGCTATTGAGCACGCCCGCGCCGGCAATGGCCCGGCAGGCGTGTTTGCCGAGACCGGCCGCTTTCACGGGCACTTCGTCGGTGACCCGCAGCACTATCGCGCCAAGGGTGAACTGGAAGACCTGCGCCAGAATTCCTGCTGCCTGAAGAATTTCCGCGCGCGCATGGCCGAGACCGGCGAGTTGGACGCGGCGGAGTTGGATGTCATCGACGCCGAGGTTATGGCACTGATCGAACAGTCGGTCGCTGCCGCTAAAGCTGCCCCGCGACCCACAGCGGAGCAGGTCACCCGCGATGTCTACATTAATTACGCCGGCGCATAGGAGCGAGTAGCATGCCACAGAAAACCATGCGCGATGCCATCAATGAGGCGCTGCACCAGGCCATGTCCGAGGACGATTCGGTGTTCGTTATCGGCGAGGACGTCGCCGGTTGCCAGGGCAGTCCCAGCGGCAAGGTCGGCGAGGTCGGGGGGGTGTTCGGCGTGACGGCCGGCCTCTACAAGGCCTTTGGCCCGGACCGCTGCATCGATACGCCGATCTCCGAGTCCGCTATCGTCGGTGCCGCTGCCGGCGCGGCGCTGGTGGGGATGCGCCCAGTCGCGGAGATCATGTTCGCAGACTTCGTCGGCGTGTGCATGGATCAGCTCGTCAACCAGATGGGCAAATTTCGTTACATGTTCGGCGGCAAAAGCACGTGCCCGGCGGTGATCCGTTTCGCCTGCGGCGGTGGTTTTTCCGCCGCGGCCCAGCACAGCCAGTCGATGTACCAGGTGATGACGGCATTCCCCGGTCTCAAGGTAGTCATTCCTTCCAACGCCTATGACGCCAAAGGGCTGCTGCTGCAGGCTATCCGCGACGATGACCCGGTGCTGTTCTTCGAACCCAAGGCTCTGTACCAGGCAGCCTGTGAGGTGCCGGATGAAATGTACACCATCCCGTTCGGTCAGGCAGCCTTCGTGCGCGAGGGCGATAACGTCACCGTGGTCGCCTTCGGGCAGATGGTGGGGCGCGCCGCCGCTGCTATAGACGCACTGGAGGCAGAGGGCATCAGTTGCGATCTGATCGATCCGCGCACCAGTTCCCCACTGGATGAAGCCGCCATCCTCGAAAGCCTTGAGGCCACCGGTCGTCTGGTCGTAGTGGACGAGTCGCCGCCGCGCTGCGGATTGACTGCCGACATCGCCGGACTAGCGGCGTCGAAAGGCTTTCACTCCCTGAAAGCGCCGGTGCAGCAGGTCTGCGCTCCCCATAGCCCGACACCGTTCTCACCGGAGCTGGAGGCAGCCTACCTGCCGGACGTGGCGAAGATCACCGCAGCCATCAGGGCGACGCTCGCCTAGACACTCCAATCAGACTCAGTAAAACCGGAAGGACCGACTCTCAGCATGAGCAACATCTATCCCATAGCCGTCCCGAAATGGGGCATCGAGATGGTAGAAGGCACCATCAACACTTGGCACTTCAAGGAAGGCGACAGCGTCCGCAAGGGCGACGACGTGTTCGAGATGGAGTCCGACAAAATCGTCAATGTCTGGGATAGCCCCGTGGATGGCGTAGTGCGGCGTATCCTCGCGCAGGAGGGCGACGCCCACCCTGTGGGTGCGCTGCTCGGCGTTATCGCCGGCGCCGAGGTTGACGATGCCGCCATCGACGCGTTTATTGCAGGCTTTGGCCAGTCCGCCGATGCCAAGCCCGCAGCGGACAGCTCGAGCGCCGCGCCGCCCGCATCAGGCAGCGTCGGAGCAGGGGACGTCAACACCCGCTCGAGTCCCGCAGTTCGCGCCCTGGCGCGGGAGTTGGGCGTGGACCTGAATTCAGTGACGGGCACTGGCCGTCGCGGTCGTATCACCGAGGAGGACGTCAAGGCAGCAGTCGGTGGCAGCACAGTGCCCGCCGGCGTGGAGGTGGTGCCGATGTCCGCCACGCGCAAGACCATCGCGCGGCGCCTGACCGAGGCGAAACAGCAGATCCCGCATTTCTACCTCACAGTGGATTACCGCCTCGACGGCCTGCTCGCGCAGCGCAAGGCACTCAACGCAGAAGGCGGCCAGAAAGTGTCGGTCAACGACCTTCTGGTCTGGTGTGTCGCCCGGGCGCTGATGAAGGAGCCACGGGTGAACGTCAACCTCGTGGGTGACGACATCCACTACTTCCGCTGTGCCAATATCGCCGTTGCCATCGCCACCGATGATGGCCTGTACCCGGCAACAGTGTATGGTGCGCACTCGCTGTCGCCGCAGGAGATCGCGGCGAAGGTGGCGGAACTCGCCGCGCGGGCCAGCAAAGGCACGCTGACTCGCGAGGACATCAGTGGCGGTACGTTCACCGTGTCCAACCTCGGCATGTATGGCGTGAGCAGTTTCACTGCCATCATCAACCCACCCATGGGCGCAATTCTCGCCTTTGGGCGCGCGCAGGAGCGGGTGGTAGTTGACAACGGCGCACCGGCCGTCGCTACGGTGGTGAGCGCCACGCTGTCCTGCGATCATCGAGTGATCGACGGGGCTATCGGTGCGCAGTTCCTGCAGGTGCTCGGTGTGGAGATCGCGGCGCTGGCGTGATACTTCTCGGTGCGGCGGTCCAGGGCGGGGCAAGCCTCATCGCGGCGAAGGGTTCTAATGTTATGAACCATCCCCACCCTCGATGCTAGCCCGGCGGCAGGCTATGCCAACGCTGCACTTTCTTACTGAATATGTCGCTGCAG
>JANPDE010000054.1:0-1693 GCA_031431315.1 Haliea sp. | reverse complement strand
CGTGAGCTGGCGGTCATCCGGCGTGGTGAACGCCGCGCGGTAGTGCTGCATTTCCTCTTCTCCCAGGGGGCGCATCACGGAACTGGGCAGCACCGCCTCGACAAACATATTGCGCTGCAGCACCAGGTCTTCGCCCTTGGCAGAGCGGAAGCCCTGGAAAATGCCGCGTGCACTCTCGGGCCAGTCCTCCCAGGTGAGGGGACAGACGACCCCCTCCATATACGCAACGCCCCGCACGGCAGTCGGGTGCTGCTGCGCCCAGTAAAAGCCCAGGGCGCTGCCCCAGTCGTGGATTACCAGGGTGACGTTGCTATCGGCGCCGATGGCTTGCAACAGTCCCGCAAGGTATTGGTAGGCGACCTGAAAGGAGTAACGCCCCGGCCCTTCACTGGTCGGAAGTTTCTCTGAATCCCCCTGGCCGATCAGATCCGGCGCGATCACACGACCTCTGCCTTCGAGCTGTGGAATCACGTTGCGCCACAGATAGGATGAGGTGGGATTGCCGTGCAGCAGCACAATCGGGTCACCCTCCCCAACCTCCACATAGGCGATGCGTTTTCCCAGTACGTCCCGGTATTTTTTTTCGTAAGGCATGCCGGCAGGGATCATGATTACCTCAACAGAATGGCGTGGCGGCGATGTATGCGACCACGTTGGATATTAATGTTATTTAAATTCCAGCACCTTGTCCCTGAGGGGGCGCAGATGCAGCAGCAAAAAATCCAGGATGTAGTTCTGGTAGAGGCGCCACGGCAGCCTGGCACCCTGTTTGGGAAACTGGCCCACCGCACGCAACACATAGCCCGAGGTAAAGTCGAGCATGGGTTCCTCCTCGACCGTCCCCGCCTGCAGCCGCGGAACAGCCATCCGCGCACCCGTCCTGCGCATATGGTTCAACAGGCGGCAGACATAGTCACCGGTGAGGTCGCTCTTCAACGTCCAGGAAGAATTGGTATAACCGAACACCTGTGCCAGGTTGGGCACATTGCCAAACATCATGCCGCGATATACGAATAACTTGGAGTGGTCTATCGCCGTGCCGTCTACCGTCAGCTGTGCCCCACCCATGAACTTCAGGTTCAGTCCAGTGGCCAGCACGATGATATCCGCCTCCAGCATGCGGCCGGATTTCAGCTGTATGCCGCCTGCGGTAAAACGCTCGATATGGTCGGTGACCACTTCGGCACGCCGCTCGCGGATGGCGGCAAACATGTCGCCCTCCGGTACCGCGCACAGACGCTGATCCCACGGGTTGTAGGACGGCGTGAAGTGGGTTTTGATATCGTAATCATCACCCAGCTCCTGGCGTACCTGGTCCAGCAGGTATTTTTTTACCAGTTGCGGCCGCTTGCGCGAGAGATTGAAAACATAGATCTGGAACATTACGCGCTTCCAACGCGTAAGCCGGTATACCCATGACCCGGGCAAAAACCGCTGCAAACGGACGGCCATCGGGTCTTCTTCCGGCACCGAGGCAATATAGGTCGGGGAGCGCTGCAACATGATGGTCTGGGCCGCTGCCCTGGCCAATTCCGGCACCAGGGTCACTGCAGTGGCGCCACTGCCGATGACCACCACTTTCTTCCCCCGGTAGTCGAGGTCCTCGGGCCACTGCTGGGCGTGGATCAGGCGGCCCCTGAAATCGGCGGTACCGGGAAATTCGGGTGTATAGGCGTTGTCATAGTCGTAGTAG
>JANPDE010000053.1:0-1657 GCA_031431315.1 Haliea sp. | reverse complement strand
CAGGCTGATGGTTCTGTGAAGATGGAGGTGCCTTGCGATACACCGCTGTTAATGAGCGGCGAGAATGCCAATGGCGAGGTCATCGCCCACGATGACATGCTGCACTCGCTGCGCCCGGGAGAAACCCGAACCTGCCACGGGTGCCATGACGCCCACTCGGAGGAACGCTTCGCCGAGTTGGGGTCGATACCCGCTGTTACCCGGTTTGCTACCACCTTGGCTGCCAGCACTACCCCTGCCGCTGGCGCAGTACACGACCTCCCAAAGTTTGCGCAGCTACAGCCTGTTCTTACCAGGAGCTGTGGGGGATGCCATACCGGCTTCGAGAATGACCCGCTCCTTTACTCTCGCGTGGTATGGGATACACAGCAACTTGACTTCAAGCCGTGGCTACCCGTTCACCCTCCCATGCCAGGTGTGTCAAACAATACCCTGTGGCGGCCACTGACCAGCCGCTTTGTATCAAAATTTGCGTTGGAATCCCCGCTGTATTGGTATGCGAATAACGCAAGAATGGACGGCAGAACGAATGCCACCTTTAATTGGGACATTGACTACAAGACCGGACACCCTGATACAGGGATTTCAGCGACGGAGAGGGTGCTATTGAAGGACTGGCTGGACACTGGAGCGCCGTACCAATAACGCACCGCAACGCCCCGCACCGTTCTTAGAATCCTTCCACCTGATGCACTTGCTTCCAGATCAGCCCTGGAAACAGGCGCCGCATGAAGACACCGATTTTGGCTTCCCGGGTTGGATACACAAAAAACGTGCCCTTCTTCAATGCGGCCTCAATCGCATCAATGACCATGCGCGGCGCGATCGGCGCACCCTGGTCCAGCATTTTCGGCCAGACCGTGTCCCTGCCCTGTTGTAGCAACGGCGTGGCAACGGCGGGCGGGCAGACACAGGCAAAGCGAATGCCGGCAGTCCTATTTTCGTGGTACAGAGTTTCGGTGAATGCCCTGACGGCAAACTTGGATGCCGTGTAGGCACCGGTGTACAACATCGGAATGATGGCGGCCATGGACGCAAAGCTGACAAAATCGCCACGGCCGCGTTGCAGCATGCCAGGTAGCACCGCCTGGGTGATATTCACCAGGCCACCGTAGTTGATCGCCATCTGCTTGTGGATGATGGCATTGTCCTGCTCCACCAGTTTGCCGAAGGGCATGATGGCGGCACAGTTATACAAGCGCTCGATGGGCCCCAGCTTTTCTTCGACTGCCTGCACCGCGGCACACACCGCCGCGAAATCCGTCATGTCCACGGTCCAGCTGTGAATGGTGTCAAAGGTACCGATGGTTTCCGCCATGCCCGCCGTGTTCACATCGAACAACGCCACCGTCGCCCCTTCGGCGGCAAAGCGCCGCGCCGCCTCGCGACCCATACCGCTGCCGCCACCCGTGATCAATAGCACTTTGTTTTCATCAGACATTGTGGAAATTCTCCCTGTTGGATTTTTAACGTTTTCGTGACGCGGGGCTGTACCAGATCGCAGAGCTCCACGCCCGTTCCTGCACGCTGGGGCGATGTTGTGCAGAACAGCAGCCCTCATAGCCTTTGCCAATAGTAGCGGGTCGGGCGCAGTCCACACCGGATGCGGCACACATACGCTGGCTCCAACGACAGGTCGGATTTTCCACGGCACGCG
>JANPDE010000052.1:0-4675 GCA_031431315.1 Haliea sp. | reverse complement strand
GGTGACATCGAGCGCGACCTGTTCTGGACTTTCCTGCACGGCACTCGGGAGGACTTCTACAACATCAGTATCAACGATGTATCCCAGCGGACTGAGGAGCTGATCGGCGGCTTTGTCCAGGGCATGAATCGCTATCTCCAGGACACGGGCGTGGAGAATCTCGCCGAGGGTCCCGATGGGTGTCGCAACGCACCCTGGGTTTTCGAGATTGACGAGTTCGACCTGTTCCGACACCTGACCCGCCGGGCGCTGACCGGCAGTTCCGACCAGGGACTCATACGCCGTGGGCTGGAATCGGTTACCCCACCGGAACCGACTGATGCGAGCAATCTGCAGGTGATTTCAGCCCCTGCCGGAGTGGGTTTGCGGGGAATCGGTGAAGCGCTCCGTGAGGGACAAAATGCAAGCAACGCCATCATCGCCGGTCGCGACGCCACGCAGACTGGCAGCAGTGTACTGCTGGGAAATCCCCACCAGGGCTGGAGTGGACTGGACCGGCTTTACGAAGTCCACCTGACCATCCCCGGCGCGTACGATGCGGCCGGGGCATCCCTGCAGGGCTTGCCTTTTCTCGCCTTCGGCTTTTCACGGGACGTGGCCTGGACACACACGGTCGACTACGCCGGGCGTTTTACCTTGTACGAACTCAAGCTGAACCCGGATAACCCATTCGAGTACGAGTATGACGGAAAATGGCGCCCGATTGTCGGCGAGACCGTCTCCGCTTTGGTGAAAACCGCCAGCGGCGCACTGGAGACCCGCGAGAAAACCTTCTACAGCTCGCACTACGGCATGATCCTGGACCTGGGTGGCGTGGAACCCCTGCTCGGCGGCTGGCCCATGTTCAACGGTAACCTGCTGACAATCCGCGACGCCAACCTGCTTACCTGGAAGCGGACCACGGAGGAGTTCCTGAACAAATCCATAGCGGCCAATATGGCGGAGTACGAGGCGGCCTTGTCCAGCGTGGGTAATCCGGCATTCCACGAAATCGCCGCCGACCGCCACGGCGATATTTTCTACGGCCAGACCTCGGTGGTGCCCCACGTCACCACGGCAAAACTCGAAGCGTGCGGCGGCGGACCCGCCGGGGGGAACATCGCCGTGAGCGGCCTGATCGCCGAGTTGACCGACAACATTATCCTCAGTCTCGACGGCAGCCGCTCAAAGTGCGAATGGGGAGAAGACCCGGATTCTCCACCGGGAACCAATATCTTCGGCCCCTCGAATCGCGCCGTCATCCGGGGCGGCGGCACAGCGGGCAATGCCAACAACAGTTACTGGCTCAGTGACCCGAACAATCCGCTTACCGGTTTTCCCATCATCATGGGCTACCTGGGCCCTGAGAACACCCCCCAGCTATTGCGCACCCGCATCATGCATCAGATGGTGGCGGAACGCCTGGCGGGCGCCGACGGCCTCAGTGAAACCCCGAAGTTCGACCTGCAGACCATGAAGGCGCTGATGTATTCCGACCGTATTCACGGCACCCAGGTCGCGCTGGATGACACCCTCACCATCTGCGACAGCTTTGCGGCAGCGCCGCCAGAGGATGTGACGGCAGCACAACTGGTGATACTGAATCAGGCCTGTGATGTACTGGCCCTATGGGACAGAAAGGCAAGCCTCGACAGCCGCGGTACACAGGTGTTCTACGAGTACTGGCGAGCATTGAGCGGCAGTTTTCCCGCCGGCGTGGTGGGCGGGAGTGTCATTGGGGACGAATTCTGGCAGGTGGATTTTGATCCGGCAGACCCGATCAATACACCCCGGGGAATCGACCAGTCCCTGCCCGCCAATATCGACATTGTCGGTCGCGCACTGATTACCGCCGGTGAACGGCTCATTGAAAACAGCGTGGCCTTCGATGCCCCCTGGGGTGAGGTTCAAACCTTCGAGCGCAACGGTGTGGCCATTCCCTTCCACGGCGGCTTCGACGACGCCGGCACCTTCAGCACCATCAAAGGGGACCTGCAGGAGGGTGGGTACACCCGTCCCAATGGAGGCAATTCCTATATCCAGGTCGTGACCTGGGACGAGAGCGAGTGTCCCATCGCCGATACCATCCTCACTCACTCGCAAAGCTCCGACCCGGCATCGCCATTTTACGGCGACCAGTCCCTCGAATATTCAGCCAAGCGCTGGATCAGGTTTCCTTTCTGCGAGGAGGATATCGTCGCGGCGCAGATTGGCGAGACACTGGAGCTGGAAGCCCCGCGGGTCTTCCCGGAGCGGCCAGAGCCGGCAGACTAGACGTCCTACAGCTCCACCCAGCTGGGCGGGATATCTTCTTCCACCAGCTGGTGGATGCTGATACTGATGAAGTCGTGCTCGGCGGCCACCCGACCCAGCAGTTAAGATAGCAAGCGCAGCGGCTCTCTCGGGTTCTCGGAGGCAGCACCCCAGGATTCCAGTTTTCCAGAATCCCAGAGTGCCAATATTTCTTGGGCTAAGCAGCCTGAGCTTCAATTTCCACCACAGGCTCCAGCTCAGCCACCCTGGCCTCCAGCTCCGCAACCTTCTTCAGCAATTCCGCATTCTCTGCCTTGGTCTTACCCAATGACTTCTGCAGCACTTCAGCCGCGCTGGTCTTCTCGGCCAGTCGTTTCTTATTGTCATCCAGGTTTTTCTTCATTTTCACTGGATCGTACTTTTTCAATTCATTGACCTGATTGCGTTCCTCGGCCAGATCATTCTGCAGGGCCTTGACGCGCTGCATCATACCCGCCACTTCTTCCTTCATGTTTTCACTGCGGTTGTGCAGTTCGCGGTTCTGCTGCTCGATCTTCTGGTTGGCTGAGGCCTTGCCAGATAAATCGGTAATGGTTTGCAGCTGGGTGGCGATGGTGGCCTGCAATTGGCTGCGTTCTAGCTGGCAGCGTTCGAGGTCTGCGGTTTTGGACTCCAGCTTTGACTGGTACTCAGCGCGGAGGTTGTTTTCGAGTTCGATGATTTTTTCCAGTTTGTCGGCTGTCAGCATGCAGTTAATCCTGTATTGATGATGTGGTTGTATAAATAGTGGTTGATGACTGGGGGATGTTACACCCCCCGACTCCACGGTTATGGGTGTCACCCATGTCCCGGAATAGTCGGATGCTCACTGCTATAGAAAACCTCAATAAGATGGTGGGCCCAGAAGGACTTAACGGCGCCGCCCAGGCCTTCGACCTGCCGATTATGAGAAGCAGGGAGAGAGCCGAACTGGCTCAGTAAGCTGAAGAAGGGTAACGGGTTTTTCTGGGGGTCGGTCGCATTGTAACTGAAACCGAACGTATTCCGAACATGGGATGAGTCGGTTTTCAGGGTCGGTGCGAGTAAGTTGAAGATGTGTAAGGGGTTTTCGAAACCGAACTCCGAACCTGGGCCGAGCTGACGTGTTGAATCAAGAGATGGATTAGGGATGTGCCAGGCCCTAGCTTCATTCTCGCCCCGGAGCGCGACACAGTCGTCTAGTCCATACTGATTGGAAAAAAGGATCGAGCCAACGGTAGAGCCTACCTGAAATACAAATGGGCTTGCCTTTCTCCACTGCTCTTATTCCATCTGCCACTACAATGTGCGCCGGATACCAAAGCAGATCGGGCAGCCGATCTTTCATATCCTGCAACCCCGCCGTTGCGTGAAAGTCTGTGTGCGTATAGCCGGGGCACAAAGCGCAAACGTGAACACCTGTGTCCTTCAATGTGACCGATAGTGCCTCGGAGAGTGAAACCAAGTAGGCCTTGCTGGGCCCATAGTTGCAACCATCGGCGCGGGGCAGTCTGGCTGCAACTGAAGCAATATTGATCACTCGGCCAAAACAACGCTCGCGCATCGCGGGAATGAAAAGATGACAAAGGTGAGCAATCGAGGTCATCATTAGTTGAAAGAACTCTACCTGTGCCTGCCAGTCGCGATCCTCTATTAAGTCGGGACCAGCTACTCCAGCGTTATTGACTAGATAGTCCACTTCCATTCCAAGTGATTTGACGGTGTCGTACAATATTTTTGGCGCTGCGGGCTCTGTAAGATCAGCGACGATTACTTGTGATTTGATTCCGTACTTCGCTGTTAATTCCCTGGCGATTTCCTCGAGTTTATCGCGGCGCCTTGCTACTAGGAGAAGGTCGTAGTTTTGCGCGGCAAGTTGTCTGGCAAACTCTGCTCCCAATCCGGTTGAAGCGCCCGTTATCAATGCGGTGCGGCGATTCGTCATCGTGTGTTGTCCTAAGGTGTGTAAACCGGAAAAGAGTTTAGCTCATTATGGGGTGCTGACAACTTACCTCGCCGATATTGGTAGAACCGGCGGATGAATGAATACAAGTGCCGCCGATTTCCACCAAATATTATTTCTTATGCGGTCTGTCTCTATTATCGCTTCAACCTCAGCCACCGCCGGTGTGCCGGACCATTCATCGAAGATCTCTTGGCCGAACGCGGCATCACAGTGAGCCACGAGTCCATCCGACTCTGGTGCATCAAGTTCGGGGCCAAATATGCCAATCGGTTGAGGCGTCGGCACCGAGGGTACGGAGACACATTCTACATTGATGAAGTCTTCGTGAAGATCAATGGCAAGCAGCACTATCTGTGGCGGGCTGTGGACCAAGATGGGGATGTGGTGGATGTATACCTTCAATCTCGCAGAGATGGCGCGGCTGCAAAACGCTTCTTCTAACGACTGCTACGAAGCCAT
>JANPDE010000051.1:0-2294 GCA_031431315.1 Haliea sp. | reverse complement strand
ACAGGTCGCATGCAAGGCTGGTGACACCCTGCACCGAAGATGCCCGGCGCGCCAGGTTGTAGACCGCAAAGCCTTCGTCGAGGAAGGCCTGGGCGGTCGCGCCGCCGATGCCCGCGCTGGCGCCAGTGATGATGGCTACTTTCATGTTTTGAGTCCTTGACGCCCATGGCGCCGCGCTGCCGCGCGGCATACGTTCCACAACATGAGAGGCTCCGCGATTTCTGCGGTGACGTCAAGGTACGGCTCCGTTAGACTGTGGCCATGGAACAATTGACTACTCTGTATATCGATAAGGAAAGCCACAAGTTTTCCGCGGCCCATTACACGATCTTCTCCGCCACGGAGCGTGAGCGCTTGCACGGCCACAATTACTCCGTGTCGGCCAAGATCGTGGCCCCTATGGGTGGCAATGGCTTTTCTGCGGACTACAACGTGTACAAGGAGCGCCTGGCCCGTCTCTGCGCCGCCCTGGATGAATATATGCTGCTGGCCGGCGAGTCCCCACACCAGGAGATCACCGAGTCCGGCGCCTGTTATCGGGTGACGCATGCGGGCCAGGAGATGCTCTTCCTGCGCAGCGACACACGGGTATTGCCCATTCGCAACGCTACGGTGGAGGAGTTCTCGCGCTATTTGTTACAGCAGCTGCTGGAGGAGAGTGCCGGGGATGACCTGCGTGAGATCGAACTCTGTGTCGCCTCCGGGCCGGGGCAAAAGGGCTGTGCCAATTGGCGCAGGGCCTGACCGGGGGAATCTGATACGGTCCCGTTGCCTACCTAATCGGGGCGTTTTTGGCCGCTCGCGTTTTCACCGACCTATGCTAGGATTCGGGGCGTACACCAGTACGCCACTATAAATCACAGGAGAAGCCGCTATGGGCATGAGTAAAAAACTGGGCGCAGAGTTTATCGGTACTTTTTGGCTGGTGCTGGGTGGTTGCGGTAGCGCGGTCCTTGCAGCCACCTTCCCCGACGTGGGTATCGGCCTGCTGGGCGTCTCCCTGGCCTTTGGCCTTACGGTACTGACGATGGCGTTCGCCATCGGCCATATTTCAGGCTGCCACCTCAACCCGGCCGTGTCTGTCGGCCTGATGGTGGGCGGACGCTTTCCTGCCGCACATCTGCTGCCCTATGTGGTGGCACAGGTACTCGGCGGCCTGGCGGGCGGAGGGATCCTGTACTTGATCGCCACCGGCAAAGCGGGCTTTGATGTGACGGCGGGTTTTGCCTCCAATGGGTATGGAGAACATTCGCCCGGTGGTTATAGCCTGCAATCGGCCCTGATCACCGAGGTCGTGATGACCTTTATGTTCCTGATTATCATTCTGGGCGCCACCGACAAGCGCGCACCTGCGGGTTTAGCCCCGATTGCCATCGGCCTGGCGCTGACCCTGATCCACCTGATCAGCATTCCGGTGACCAATACCTCGGTCAACCCGGCGCGCAGCACGGGTGTGGCATTGTTCCAGGGCAGCTGGGCGATTTCCCAGTTGTGGTTGTTCTGGCTGGCACCCATCGTGGGTGCCGCACTGGCGGGCCTGGTCTACAACTGGCTGGGCAAGGAAGACTAGACGCTGCAACTCGCCACAACTACAGCGTTGCCGCTATTTGCAACAACGCATCGGCGGTTTCTTGCGGGGCAGAGATCATGAGATCGTGCCCCGTATCTATTTCAAAGAATCGTCCACCGCTGATCATCTTGGCGCCTTCGCGCATCTCGTCGGTCAATGTATCTTTCTGAACATTGGTCACAAACATGGAGATAGGGATTTTGCGCAGCACTTCTTCATTGTTGAGCACAAGTTTTTGCGAAAAACATTTAAACGGATGCGGTGTCAGTTTCGTTTCCATCCAGGCAATTTGCGCGGGATCGGTCACGCCATAGAAACCCAATGGATCGGTGCCTGGAAACAGCACCAGTTCCATCCCGCCCACGGTTAACCCGCCTTCGCGCGCGGCCAGGATGAAATCGCCGGCGACATCGACCAGCGATTGCCCGTTCATCGGATAAGCCGCATCGAGATACACCAGGTTGGCTATACGGTCCGCTACTCTATCGGCCACGCCCGTAACCACCATGCCGCCGTAACTGTGTCCAACCAGAATGACATCGCGCAGATCTTCAAATTGCATCACATTCACAATGTCGGCGATGTGCATATTCAGATCGACGGCAGCACTCAACAAGTGCTCACGGTCGAGTATAGCTTGTTGATGGCTGGACAGAAAACCTGGTTTTCGGCTCGCATTGCCGATGCTATTCTCGAAGGCAATCAACTCGCTCAACAAAAAGAA
>JANPDE010000050.1:0-11521 GCA_031431315.1 Haliea sp. | reverse complement strand
GTCCAGAGTACGCCCAGAGCCAGGGATAAGCCCGCGATGAATAGCAGCAGGTTGGTGGCGTTGCGTGTGTACCGGCGATGCATGCGTTCCGTCGGGAAGCTGCTGTGTCGAACGGTGAGGTGGCTGGGTACGGCGTCGGCGGGCGTATGTGTATGGAACGTCATATCAGAAGTGTCCGGTGTATGCGATGTCCGTCGACTGATCCTGCCCGCAAATGCTGGACACTCTATTGAGTCAATATACTACACCACAGAGGTGAAAGGTAATTACTATCACCCCCGATGATAGCGCTGCTCGCAAGTGGATTTTTCCAGGGTTGCTAAGGTCCACTCGCCCGTGACCTTATCCAGACAGGTGGTGTTGATCCGACATGCTCGTGGAAAGCTTTTATCACCCACTCAGGGTGGAAGGCATCCACGGAGAGCGATTTCTGAATAGAAAGGAGATGCGAAAAGGAGTTTTCGAGGACATCAAAGTGAACTACAATGGAACCGACCTACAAAGCACTAATGGCTTCATCAGCCCTGAAGCGTTTGAGACAAAACAAGTCACTTAAAAAGACATCCAATGTTGGTGGGCGTGATCAGTTTGGGAATAATTATTTTTCGAGCTTTAAGACATGGGTAAACAGTCTCGGCGGCCATCGTTTTTCGTTTGCCAATGATAAAAATAAATAAGGATGATCTGAAAGCCGCTCGCAAGCGCTTGTTGCAAATGCATTATGAAAGCGGTGTTGGTCACATTGGTGGCAATCTTTCGGCTCTTGACGCCGTGATGCTTGTAATCCATGAATATATTAATGACACAGACCAGTTTATTTTATCCAAGGGCCATTCTGCGGGCGCCCTTTATGTCGCACTTTGGAGCAAGGGTCTCCTGACTGACGACGATTTAAAACAATTTCACCAAGATGGCACCCAACTTCCAGGACATCCACCCGCCAGCGGCATCGCGGCAATTCCTTTCGCCACCGGTAGTCTTGGTCACGGATTATCGTTAGCGGCTGGAGCTGCCTTGGCAAGGCGTCTAAAAGGCGATAAAGGGCATGTGTTTTGTTTGACCTCTGATGGTGAGTGGCAGGAAGGCTCCACTTGGGAAGCGTTAATTTTTCTATGCCATCACCGTCTAACTAATCTAACGATTTTGGTTGATCACAACAATTTACAAGGCTTTGGTTCGACACAAGACGTGGCTTCAATGGCGCCGCTAGAGGATAAGTTGCAAGGTTTCGATGTTGAACTGCAACGTGTTTCTGGGCACGACCTCAATATGTTGCGAAAAGCGCTCTCTGTCCCTGCGCCGCGCCCAAGAATTTTGATCCTGGAGACTTTAAAAGGTTACGGTGTATCCTTCATGGAGAATCACATGGATTGGCATTACCTTCCTCTCAGTGAATCTCAATATCATCAGGCGCTTCGTGAGATCACCGAGCGATGAGAAAGCAGCTCTGTGATGCCTTGGTGACCCGATCCAAGCTTGGCAATATGGTTTTCCTCACTGGCGATCTGGGTTTTATGGCCCTGGAGCCGTTACGGGATGTGATGGGCGACCATTTCATCAATGCCGGCGTCTCTGAACAGAACATGATAAGCGTATCAGCAGCTATGACGCGCGAAGGTTTAGAGACTTGGGTCTACAGTATTGCGCCATTTTGTTACGCAAGGCCATTTGAGCAAATACGCAATGATATCTGCTTCCACGGACTGCCGGTCAAGCTGATCGGCAACGGCGGTGGTTACGGCTACGGTGTGATGGGGCCCACGCATCACGCAATCGAGGACTATGGCATCTTGCTGACGCTACCAAACATGTCCGTTTACGTACCTGTGTTCGACGAAGATATCGACGCAGTTATTCCACGTGTTGGTGCCGATGGTGGACCGTCTTATTTGCGCCTGGGCAGGGGTGAGGTGCCAAAGGAATTTAAGGTTCCAGGCTACGCACCATGGCGTCAACTTACCCACGGATCTGGCATGACTTTGATTGTTGTGGGACCGCTAGCGGGTACCTATGTGGCGGCAGTCCAGAGTCTCCCTGAGAAGCAGCGCCCCAACCTTTGGGCTGTCTCTGAACTGCCGCTCAGCAAGAATCCTCTGCCCGACGCGCTGCTCAAACAAATCACCTTCGGCCCTGGACTGTGCGTTGCCGAAGAGCATGTGGCGCGTGGTGGATTCGGCTCGGAATTGGCGCTACACATTGCCGAAAAGGGTATTGGTATAGCAAGTTTCCATCACCTTTGTGCGCGCAAGCATATCTACGACACCTATGGATCACAGACATACCTCCGTCAACTATCCGGTTTGGATGCCGAGCAAATGCTCGCGTGTGTGACTTCAGGGTCCCCGATCGGGGATTCGTAAACCCGTCCCCTTCAGGTGACGGATGAGTAAGCTCGGGTTATGCTACGGGATAGAGACAGCCATCGGCCGAACGGTCGATCAGTCTGCCTTTCTACCGTAATCCGAAACCACAGGCTTTGAGCCAGTGGAGTATTCACTAAAGGCCTGATTAAGCCATGCAAGAGACCAATACTTACATACGTGAGCTTCGCGGCCCTATATTGGTGCTAGGTGCTGCTGGTTTCATCGGTGCGAATCTGTATCGCGCTATCGCTGCAGTCCGCTCTGACGTATTCGCTGTAGTACTGCGCGAAAAGTCCTGGCGCCTGGAAGATGTTCTTGATGATAAAGTGATAGCTGTCGATTTGACAGACAGCTCTGCTGCCAGAAACCTCATTGATACCATTCGTCCGCAAACCGTTTTCGACTGTGTTGCGTACGGAGCTTACTCCTTCGAGGAGGAAGTGAGCAAAATCTACGCAACCAACTTCCAGGCTCTGGTCAATCTGGTTGGCCTGTTGGCTGAACGACCCATTGCCGCGTTTGTACATGCTGGAAGTTCATCGGAATACGGCACCAATTCAAGCGGACCCAAAGAAACAGGTATCCTGGATCCCAACAGCCATTATGCCGTTTCCAAAGCGTCGGCCTCAAAATTTATACGCTTCATGGGCAAGCATAGAGATTTTCCGTGCGTGCATCTGCGATTGTATTCGATCTATGGACCTCTTGAAGACACATCAAGGCTGATACCAAACGTACTAAAATGCGCACTTTCAGGCACGTTTCCGCCATTTGTCGATTCGCGCACTTCCCGCGATTTTGTTCATGTTGATGATGCTTGTCGCGCGTTTATCATGGCTGCTACACACATGAACCCCGATCTATATGGTGAAATATTCAATATTGGAAGCGGTGAAAAAACTACCATTGCAGACCTGGCTGAGATAGTTCGGAGCGAATTCAGTATCAGCGAGACTCCACGCTTTGGCAGTATGGATGGACGCGCTTGGGATTTGCCCGATTGGTACTCCGATTCTTCCAAGGCCGAGCGCATTTTTTCCTGGAAGGCTACGATCGGTCTGGTCGAAGGATTGCGCAGTATGAGTGATTGGGTCTCAAACCTATCAGACCAAAAGTTTTCCTTGGCCACTAAAAAAAATCTGCAGGGCAAGAGTCGCAGCGTGTCAGCCATCATCGCCTGCTACAAAGATGGCGAAGCAATCCCGCACATGTATCGACGTTTAACCGAAACTTTCCAAAAATTGGCAATCGATTACGAAATTATTTTTGTTAATGATAATAGTCCGGATAACACTATCGAAGTGATTCAGGAAATCAGCGCAAATGATCCGCGTGTTCTTGGCATCAATCATTCGCGCAACTTTGGTTCGCAGATGGCATTCCGCAGCGGTATGGAATTGGCAACGATGAACAGTGTCGTGCTGCTTGATGGAGACTTGCAGGATCCACCGGAGTTGATTGCCGAATTTCACACCCAGTGGGAAAAAGGCTATGACGTCGTTTTTGGGCGTCGTGTTAAACGAGAAATGCCCTGGTATAGGGGTCTCTTGTACAAAGCCTTCTACAGAGTTTTCGCGACATTTAGCTACATACCAATTCCTCACGATGCCGGCGATTTCTCTTTAATGGATAGGCGCGTTGTTAGTTGGTTACTGCTGTGTTCGGAGCGCGATCTTTTTATCCGTGGTCTACGCGCATACATTGGCTTCAATCAGATTGGTGTGGACTATACGAGGCCGGAACGCATGTTCGGGCGCTCGACTAACAACCTCCTAAAGAATTTTGATTGGGCAAAGCGCGGCATTTTTTCCTTCAGCAACGCTCCTCTAACTATGCTGACATCGGGCGGGATTATCCTGCTGGGAATTTCTGCTATTCTTGTGTTATTGACGATAGTTCTAAAGTTGTTTTGGCCCGACATTGCACCGCGTGGCGCAACCACTGTTCAGATCGCCATAATTTTATTCGGTTCGGTCAATCTATTCGCAGTTGGACTTGTTGGTGAGTACGTGGGGAAAATTATGCTTGAAGTCAAAGGCAGACCACGATTGATTCGCTCCGCGCTGATTCGCCATGGTAAGTCGACCAATCTTTTGCCTGACGGTAAGGGGCTGCCATAAATCAGCGCTTGTTACGAAGTAAATTCTAAAAATAGACGGACTAAATCCCAGTAGCTATTGGAAGAGGATCAGGCAAATGGATATCACCAAGCCAATCCCGGTGGAAGGTCCCGACACTTCTCGGCTTAAGTTTTGTGTAAGGCAGGTTGTTGACTTACAGTTGAAAACAATTGCTTCCTATCTTTGCCCCCACTTGTCCACGCTGTCCGGGAAGGTACTGGACATCGGAGCTGGACAGGGCCCCTGGAAGTCTTTCTTCAATGCATCCGTAAGCTATCAAGGTGTAGATATTAGATCAGCCGATCAATTTGGAATGCATGCGCAAGAAAATATTGTTTACTACGATGGTTCAGTATTGCCTTTTCCAGATGCGGCCTTTGATGCGGCAATGTGTATCGAAGTTCTAGAGCATGTAGTCGAACCACAATTGCTTTTACGCGAAGCGTTTCGAATTTTAAAACCGGGAGCCACTTTTACGCTCACGGTGCCATGGTCTGCACGGGTTCATCATATACCATTCGACTTTCATCGATTCACCCGCTATAAATTGGACCGCATGCTCACCGAGGCCGGCTTTGTCGATGTGGATATTCAAGAGCGCGGCAATGACATTTGTGCTGTCGCCAATAAATTAGTCGTTATCGGTTGGCGGTTATTGGTTCCGAGAAAAAGCATTTACCTTCTATGGACATTCCCTTTGGCAATCCTGAATTTGTGCATCGCGGCCGTTGCACTGCTTTGCGCTCACTTATCGTTGTTGTTGAATCTTGGATCAAAAGACGATCCGTTGGGTTACTTTATTAAATGTAAAACCGCACCGTTAGCAACAAACACGCGGCGATCAAATGCCACACAATAATTCGCACTGTATTTGACATTGCTAGATGTAATGTCAAGCTCTCGACCCTGCCCAGTCTGCAAAACGCCTTCGGCTCAAGCCAAACTGTTCATTGCAAAAAATATAGATCCCAAACGGCTTTCTGACTTCAGCTTTGCATCCCGCAAAACACCTGAATATATGTGCCATCAAATGGTTCGTTGTCGAACCTGCGATTTGGTTTATGCCGACGAGCCGCCAGCGCTGGAGGATTTGGCGCAGTCTTATCACACAGCCTCGTATGACAGCTCTGAAGAAGCAAACGATGCGGCCAACTCATACGCTCTGGCCATCAAACCGATTTTGCAGCAATTGCGCCGTCGCGAGACTGCACTCGAAATTGGCACCGGAACCGGTATTTTTTTGGAGCATTTGAAATTGGCCGGATTTACTGAGCTGATTGGCGTTGAGCCATCCAGTGCCGCCATTGAAGCAGCGCCGGAAACGCGGCGCGCCTGGATCCGAGAAGGCATGTTCGAAGAGCGCGATTTCAAGCCTGAATCGATCGACTTGATTTGTTGCTTCATGACTATGGAGCATGTACGCGATCCCCAAGAGCTTTCTGAAGCTGTTCTGCGCCTGTTGCGTCCTGGCGGAGCATTCGTGACGGTAACCCACGACTACCGTAGCCCAATCAATCGCCTGCTCGGTAAGCGATCACCGATCATTGATATAGAGCATTTGCAAATATTTTCTCGGCGATCAATTCGTGAATCGTTCGTTAGGGCAGGCTTTGAAGATATTTCCGTCGAAAGCTTTGTCAACAACTACTCTCTACGGTATTGGCTGCGGCTAAGTCCAATACCTAGTGGCCTAAAAAAGCTTCTTGAAAAAATGATTGTTTCCTTGAAGCTTAGTGGTCAGCACTTCGGTATGAATGTTGGCAATACAATCGCCGCTGGCTTCCGTAAAGACTAATATTTTGAAATTTCCACAACGCCGTTATCTGTCGTTATCGCGCAAGCTATTTGATCCAAAATTCATACGTTTTTTACTCGTAGGGGGCCTTAACAGTCTTTTTGGATTCACTATTTTTAGCGCAATAATCTATTTTGGCGGGCAGACGTGGCACGCCATACTGGGCGGAAATATTGCTGGTATCGCATTTAACTTCCTCACGATTGGCGGGGTCGTGTTTCGCGATCTGGGTCCTCGGCGCATACCACGTTTTCTACTAACGTATCTCGGGCTATTCGCCATAAATTATGAGTGCATCCGACTGCTAATTGGCATTTCTACGTTCAGTGTCATAACAGTCCAGGCTTTTCTCACCCTTCCGCTGGCGGTTCTGTCTTATCTGATCATGAGTAAATTCGTGTTTCCAAACAGTGGGAAGATTGGTGCTAGTGTTTATTCAGATCGCAGCGACGAGTTCGAATAAACGGTGTATCGCGAACAGAGTATTTCCCCAAGCTTGGTTGATCAGTCATAATTTCTAAGGTAGTTGATGTTTCGTCAGTCGATTCTCTCATGGATTCCAAACGTTGCCTCCCGGATCCTCACTACGTAGCGTTCGTCGAGGGACTGACTCAGTCCATCGAATTTCTTCGTCGTACCCGGACCGACTTGCCGGGGCTTGCCGAGGAGAATCTCGATGATGAAATGTGGACTGCTGGCCTTCATCCCGGCCAAGAAGTCCTGTCGCAGTCTCTCAGTGTAGGAAGTGCCGACCTGCTGGTAAAACATTACATCGTAGATGTAGAGGGTTGTCGTTCATGCCCTCGTGATGTTTGGGCTTCTGTGAAATTAATACGAGGTCTTCGTTTCCTCTGCAGCACTCCGTCTCCGTACGTAGAGATTAAAGTGTTGCGTTGACTGGTTGAGTCCTTAACATGGTCGCTGTTGGACGCGGCTGGCTCTTTGATAATGTCGTGGTCTGAGTCGTACGTATTGGCGATCACAGAAGACCAGGCCTTGGCATTTGTCTCAGTGGATCACGCAGGTGCATAAACCCCGATTCGAAAACTTGATTACTTTCCGGCACTTGTATGCGCTTGTGCTGTATGTTGCACTAGTGGGGCTAACGCCATGAAAGTCATTAATTTTTCGGACGCATGGAATAGACTGAAAAGTGGTCTGGACGAAGGAAGCCTGGTCGGACTACCTCTATCGTCGAGCTAATTCGTGGTCTCACCTTCGCGCGAATCGACGTGCAGCGCCGATACCAGGTTATTCTCAGCGTACATTTCGGCGTCGAGCGTGATGTTGTCATGCGCGAGTTGCAATTCATAAACAGCAAACATCACGAATATCGAGAGCGTCAAGGCAACGAAGGTAGAATTGAAAGACACGCCCAGCCCCGCCGTTACCGCCGACGGATTATTGGACATCAGCGCGAAGCCGGTGAGCTGCAGCGCCTCACCGAGGCCCCGGACAGTTCCGACGAAACCGATTGCGGGTATACACCAGGCGGCAAATCGGATCATCGAGATTTCCGCTTCGAGTCGCACGGACTCACTATCACAAACGTTGTGAATGGTTGTGGACACATCCTGTACATTATTGGTCGCCCGGAAGCGCGCAAGCCCGGCACGCAAGGCGCGCACTTGCACTGATTCGGCAAGGTCCGCGGGTACTGCATCCAGGCCCCGCTCATATTCCCGGGCCACTTTTGGAACGATGACCTCCCCGGGACCGAGGTGCAGCAGATCCGTCTTCAACAGGTCCTGGCACCGTTGAATGTAGCGCCATTGATGGGCGCACATGAGGAGCGCCCATATGGCCATCATGATCGCGGCCTCCGGTTCGGGTTCATGGATAATGACAAATATCGAGCGACCCGGCTGGTAGGCCGGATCGGCCTTGACCTTCGCTTCTGAACTTGCGGTCCATTCAGCCGCATTGGGTCGCACTACAGTGATGTAGATCAAATGGACGACGATCACGACGACTAATAGCATCACGATATGCAATACGCGCTTCGAACTCGTGATGCTATTCAGCAATGCCTTCATCATCCACCTTTCCCGGTTGGCAGCGGTCACCAAAAAATCGACTGGCACTGCAACGTGCTTCTGCCGTAGCCACGTAAGGGCGGAGTATATGGGATATCAAGAGGGTGTTGGAAAGAAATCTAACGCGGGCCACCAGGGCACAGCTGCCGTTGCTTCAGCCCTGCGGGATACGCACTTTCGCCGTCTGGCGACTGATCGCAACCAACTGCCCCGCGCTGTCCCAGTATTCACCGTCCTCCTCAGCCACGCCCCGGGTCAGGTGACGCGTGCTCAGGCGGACCTGCAAGGGTCCCGGTGCGGGATGAGCGCGGACCTGTACCGTCAACTCCACGGTGGGCACCCAGCCCACTGGACCGAGCACGGTATAAATCGGCGGCGGCACGGAATCGGCGAACATTAACAATGAGATCACATCCGGATCGCTGCCATCGCGGTGTTGCACCCAGCCACAAAATTCCCCGCGTCCGCTGAGCGTGCGCTCGGTGAACACCTCGCCGCCGGACACCAGGCGCAATTCCACGCGCTGGCTGAACTCAACCTTGTTACCGGAGGGTTCGCAGTCTTCCCAGGCGGGATACTGGGGCCGCTCGACACCTGACCAACTCTCCCCGCTGAGCCGGTCCAGATCGGTATAGGCAGCCGTCACTTTCACCCGCAGCTGCCCTTCCTGCACCATTCTGACCTCGGCAAAACTGGTGCCGCGTCCACCACCCAACAACTCCACCTGGCAGTCGATCGGGCCCAGTAGGGTGGGCGCCAGGTAGAACGCACTCACGCTGAGTGGATCCTGGTGCGGCAACACCGCGCGCAGTGCGCGCCCTGCCACTGCCAGCACATAGCCGCCATTGGGTACGGCGCCGATACGCCAGCCCTCGCGCAATTCGCCGCGAAAGTGGTTCTCTCCCACACGCTCGATGGCGGTGTCCTTGGCAAACTGACTCATAACACTCCTCTTCATGGTGACACATTGTTCAAGCGCCAAAGGGCCAGTATTTTGTCCGCCAACTGCGGTAATGTATAGTCCTGTTAAACCTTGATCTACCCAGTTGATCGCGGTCAACCCACGCAGTGCCACAGGGGGTGCGAGATGAATACCACGTCCATTCCTGGCCGCTTGTTGGCTGTCCTGTTAACGACATTCACCATGGGCGCATACCCGGTATGGGGTTTGGGTAGTGAGGATGCGGCGACCGCTGCGAACACGGGTTCCAGCCAGGAGGAGCGGGCCTACCAGACCGCCATACAGGAGATCGAATCCAGCCAGGGTGCCTATGCCGGGGGCCTGTCGGAGTCACTGCTCAGCCTGGCGCTGAGCCTGCAATCCCAGGGACGGCACGCTGAAGCGATCAAATTATTCCGGCGCGGCATACACCTGACGCGGATCAACGAGGGCCTGTACTGTCCACAGCAGATTCCATTGTTGCAGGGCGAGATCGCCAGCTATGTAGCGGCGGAAAATTATGCGCTAGCGGACGAGCGCCAGCACTACCTGTACCGCGTGCAGATGCGGGCCCTGGGCAGTGGCGATGCATTGGCTGAGGCGCTCATGCAACACGGCAAATGGCAGTACGACGCCTATCAACTGGGGCTGGGACCACAGGGCTATACCCACCTGATGGAGATGTGGGACCTGTATCAGCAGGCGCTGCAGGATGTCAGTGCACGGGAGGGAGAGAAATCACCGAAGTGCCTGCAACCCCTGCATGGAATGCTGCAGGCCCAGTACCTGATTTCCAGCTACGAGTTGCACGAGTCGGAACCCGTGTTTGACGAAGAGCAGCGTCTCGACGAGTCCCTGCTGCGCTTTAAGAGCTATCGCGCGGGGAGTTACCAGCACGGCAATGCCATTATCGACGCCATTTCCGGCATCGAAAAGGAGCGAGCCGCCGGGGACGATATGACTATCGCCCAAACGCTCGTGATGCGCGGCGACTGGCGTCTGTGGAACGGCCGCACCGAGGCTGCCTGGCAGGCCTACCGGGAGGCGCAAACGGAACTTGCGCAAGGTGACGATGCCCAAGCACGGACCCGGCAGTTGTTTGGTGCGCCAGTAGCCCTGCCGGATATCGCCGACAGCAGCCCGCTGCCACCCACGGTGGACCCGCAGCAGGCGGATGTCATGTTCGCCTTTGGAGTCAGTGACGAGGGACACGTGCAGGACCTGGAGCGCATGGATGACAACGCGGCGGACGCTATGCAAGCATCGCGCCTGATGCGGCAGCTGCGCAGGACCACCTTCCGACCGCGGTTCGAGGCGGGACAACCAGTAGAGACGGAAAAAATTGTCAAAGCATTCAATATTCAGTAGCGGTGTGCTCCAGCGAGTCTGCAACTTCAGTGGCCTGGCCTGCCTGTGCCTGCTGCTGTCCGGCTGCCCCAGCGCCAGCACACCAACCCAGCCGCAGACGCCGTCCCTTCCGCCCAGTAGCCCACCACCGCCGGCGGGTAGCTCCGGCACTTCTGGCGCCAGCTCCAGCCCCAGCCAACCGTCCGCCAGTGAGCCCGCCAGCGGCAGTGAGTCTGGCGCTCAATCGACTGCAGGGCAAACCGGCGCTGCAGGCGGTAGTAGCAATGATGCAGTAGGGCCTCCCGAGGAGGATCAAGCCGCGGGTGCCAGTGGTGAACAGACAGCCGCAGCGGCGAGCAGCGCCAGGGGCCAAGAGGAAGGTAGCAGTAGCACCGAGTCCGCCGCGGCCGACGCAGCTGCCGGCCGCGAGGAGCTACCGGACCTGAGAGATGAGGAACCCGGCCTGGAAGGCAGTACTGGCGCTGTGGCGCAAAGCCCGGGCGCAACGGGGGAAAAAACGACAGCGGCGAGCGGCTCCTCCGGTGCCGGCCAGCCTGGCGGTCAGGCTCCGGGCAGCGGCAACAGTAGTGCCAACGGCAGCAGCGGCAGTAATGGTGCGCCCTCGGGCATTGGCAACAGCGGGCCGCTGACCCCCACCGAGCAGGTGGCCATACTCGACGCCCAATTAGAACAAGGCGCCGGCAAGTTTGATGCCATCATCCAGAAGACCGAGGCGGAGCAACGCGCGGCGGCGCGCGCACAGGCCAGGCGCACCACCGTCATTGCCAGCAAGGCAGGCACCGGTGAAGCTGAAGACGGCAGTCCCGAAGCAGGTGGCGCTGAAGAAGGTGGCGCTGCTGAAGAAGGCGACAATCCGTATGGAGACGGCGTGGCCGACGCCGGCGGGAACAGCGGAGATG
>JANPDE010000049.1:0-6855 GCA_031431315.1 Haliea sp. | reverse complement strand
GAATCGGTTACACTGCCGGCATGAGTCGCAGCGAATCTGTCGTCGATCGCCCACACACGGTAGGCCAGGCCATGCAGTACTGCAGTGACGCCCTGGAAAACAGTGATGTGTTCTTTGGTCACGGGACCGATAACGCCTGGGATGAAGCCGCGCAGATGGTGCTGGCCGTCGCTGAATTGCCGCTCGATTCCGATGATGGTGTGTTGCCTCACCCTGTCGATGACAAGGCAATCGCGCGACTGCAGGAGTTGCTTAACCTGCGTATCACGGAACACATACCCCTGCCGTATTTATTGGGCCGTGCCTGGTTCGCTGGCCTGGAGTTTCGTTGTGACCCTCGCGCCATCATTCCACGCTCCCCGATCGCTGAGCTTATTCTGGGCGGATTTGAGCCCTGGTACAGCGGAGCTGGCCCGTTCCGTATACTGGATTTGTGTTGCGGTGGCGGCTGTATCGGTCTTTCCTCTGCCCATTACTTTCCCGACGCGCACGTTGACCTGGTGGATATCGACAGCGCCGCGTTGGATCTGGCGCGGGAAAATGCCACCGATCTTGGCGTCGAAGACCGGGTCACGATTATAGAATCCAATTTATTCGAAGCTTTGGCTGGTTTTCGCTATGACCTGATCCTCAGCAATCCTCCCTACGTCGATGCCGCTGATCTCGCGGCCATGCCCGCAGAGTTCTACCATGAGCCGGAGCAGGCGTTAGCCAGCGGCGCTGATGGCCTGGATCTGACCCGTCGCATCCTGTCCTCAGCGGGAGCATTTCTGCAGGGCGACGGCCTGCTCATCGTCGAAGTCGGGAACAGTTGGACCACGCTGGAGGAAACCTATCCCCAGGTTCCGTTTACCTGGGTAGAGTTTGAGCACGGCGGGGAAGGTGTGTTCACGCTGACTGCACAGGAGTTACAAGAATACCGCTCCAGCTGGCGCGAATGATCCTATAATATGCGGCTTTGATATCGAGGACAGGCGGGGACGCTATGGCGGGTAATTCAATCGGCAGACTATTCACGGTAACCAGCTTCGGCGAGAGTCATGGCCCGGCGTTGGGCTGCATCGTCGACGGTTGTCCCCCGGGGCTGGCACTGGACGCCTCCGATATGCAGCGCGATCTCGACCGGCGCAAACCCGGCACGTCCCGATTTACCACACAGCGCCGGGAAGACGACGAAGTGCGTATCCTGTCCGGCGTGTTTGAGGGAATGACGACCGGCACCCCCATTGGCCTGCTGATTGAAAATACCGACCAGCGTTCCAAGGATTACTCCGACATCAAGGACCGCTTTCGGCCGGCCCATGCCGACTACACCTATAACCAGAAATATGGCTTCCGCGACTATCGCGGTGGTGGTCGCTCTTCCGCCCGGGAGACCGCGATGCGTGTCGCCGCTGGCGCCATCGCAAAAAAATACCTGTCCTGGCGTTACGGTATTGAAATTCGCGGCTATCTGGCGCAGTTAGGACCCATCGTGGCACAACAGGTGCATTGGGATGCGGTGGATACCAACCCCTTCTTTTGCCCCGATCCGGACAAAGTAGCGGAGATGGAAGCGTTCATGGCAGCCCTTATCAAAAGCGGGGATTCCATCGGCGCCCGCATCAATGTGGTCGCCACCGGTGTCATGCCTGGATTGGGAGAGCCGGTCTTTGATCGCCTGGACGCCGAGATCGCCAGCGCAATGATGGGGATCAATGCCGTTAAGGGTGTGGAAATCGGCGCGGGATTTGCCGCGGTGGAACAGCACGGGAGTGAACACCGCGATCTGCTGACGCCTGAGGGATTCGTCGGTAACAACGCCGGCGGCATCCTGGGCGGAATAAGCAGCGGCCAGGACATTACGGTCAGCCTGGCCCTGAAGCCTACGTCAAGCATACGGCTGCCGGGGGCGACCATCGATGTCAACGGTAAGGCGACACAGATCGCAACGCATGGCCGGCACGATCCCTGCGTGGGTATTCGTGCCACACCCATTGCCGAGGCCATGCTCGCTATTGTGTTAATGGATCATTTATTGCGTCACCGGGCCCAGAATATGGATGTGCAGAGTGACACACCGGTGTTGCCGGCATCGGCGCCGGTGAAATAGGGCCAAAAGTCCAGGGCTAGGCCAGGTCTAGGCCAGGTCGATATCCAGCGTCATGTGATTGGCGATCTCGTCCAGGCTGACCGCGAGGTCATCCATATCCGTCGCTTCGGGTATCCACGCCGCTATGCGCGCGCTGAAAATCATTTCAGCGCTCATGGCTGCGCTGTTCACCTGGCTGTCCATCTCCAGCACGTTGATCTGGCGTTGCGCCAATGCGCGGGAAATCTCCCGTACGATGCCAGCACGATCCGGCCCGAGCACTGTGAGAGTGATGTCCCGGCCCGGTGCTGGCGGTTTCCTCTCACCCGTGGCGGTGACACGGACGCTGAGCCCGCTGGCCGCCAATGCTGTGAGTTCGGTTTCCAGGGATTGACCACCTTCCATTGGCAGGGACACCAGGATCAATCCGGCGAATTTGCCCCCTAGTTGGGAGAGCCGGCTTTCATGCCAGTTGCCCCCGTTGCGCTCAATGACGCTGGACAACTGTTCAACGAGTCCAGGGCGGTCATCACCGATGAAGGTGATGATGTAGGAAGATTTCACGATTTGTACTCCACATTCGCAAACTCACACCGTATATTAGCGCGCAACGGCCGCTACCAGAAGGAGCATAACCCGATCATGGCGCAATTTGTCGCGATCCCCCCCCAACGTTTGCAGGCCGACGTACTGCAGGCCCTGCTGGAGGAGTATGCCAGTAGGGACGGGACTGACTACGGTGTGCGGGAGTTTACCCTGGAAGAGAAAGTTAAGCGCTTACAACGCCAGTTACGCACGGGTGAGTTGCAAATCTTGCACGATATCGACAGTGAACAGTGGGACCTGGTGCCGAGTGCACAGGCAGAACTGTTACTGAACAACTGATAATATCTACCCATGTCGACGAAACCCGATTATATATTGGACGCCACCGGGCTGCTGTGTCCGGAGCCGGTCATGTTGCTGCATAACCGGATTCGCGATATGGCGGCAGGTGAAACCCTGCAAGTGCTGGCGACTGATCCTTCCACCGAGCGAGATATCCCGCGTTTTTGCACCTTTCTGGGCCATGAATTGCTGCAACAGGAGCGGGTAGACAACCAATATCACTACCTGCTGCGCAAACAGGATTCCGCTTGATGGGTGCAGCGGAAATGGTGCATGTGTCCGCACCGCAATCCTCTCCCGCTGTGCGAGTGGAGCGGGTCTTTAATGACTGCTTTGCCGACAGTTGCAATACGCGGCTGTGCGGAGGCGCTGACGAGCCACTGTACCAGCCGGCGACGACTTCCACGGATTTTCATGCCCTGTACTATCGGGGAGATTATTTTGCCAGCGCCCTGCATGAAGTAGCTCACTGGTGTATTGCCGGCGCACAACGCAGGCAGCGGCTGGATTTTGGTTACTGGTATACCCCGCAAGATCGCAGTATCGACCAGCAATGCGCCTTCGAGGCAGTGGAGTGCAAACCCCAGGCGCTTGAATGGTATTTCTCACGAGCCTGCGGCTACCGCTTTCAAGTGAGTGCGGATAACCTGGCCCTGGCTAATGCAGGCCTGCTCGATACTGCGGCATTTCAACACGCTGTGCTCGCGCAGACGATAGCCTGGAAAACCGAGGGTTTACCGATCCGGGCCGGGATTTTCTATATCGCGTTGCGACGTGAATTTGGTACCGATCTTCCGGCAGTGCAACTGGACTTTACGCTGGCGGATCTGGTGTGATGGCAGTGTGAAAGGCAGCGCAGGGGAGTAGAGCGCAAGTTGAGTCTGACGATTCTGGCCGATGAGAATATTCCTGCGGTGGAACACTATCTGGGTGACCTTGGTCATGTGCGACAAAAGCCTGGTCGAGCCCTTAAGCGTGCGGACATGGAGGCGGTGGATGTCCTGCTGGTCAGATCCGTCACCCGTGTCGATGAAGCGCTGCTCGCGGGTAGCCGGGTCAAATTTGTGGGCACCGCCACCAGCGGTATCGATCACATTGACCAGCAGTACCTCGAATCGCGCGGCATTGCCTTTGCCTATGCTCCCGGAGCCAACGCTAATTCAGTGGTCGAGTACGTGCTGGCGGCAATCGCCGCGGTGGGTGACACACTGGAGCTGTTGCTCACGGGCGGCGTGGTCGGCATTGTAGGTTACGGAATCATCGGCAGGGCCGTGGCAGCGCGTCTGGCTGCGCTAGGAATACACTACCGGATTTACGATCCCTGGCTGGACCAAAGTACCATTCCCCACGCCGTCGAGCTCGAGCAAATCCTCGACTGTGATGTGGTTACCCTGCATGCGGAATTGACCACAGCACAGCCCTGGCCAAGCCGTCACCTGATTGGCGTTGCGGCATTGCAGCGCCTGCGTCCCACCGCATTACTCATCAACGCCAGCCGTGGTGCGGTGCTGGACAATGCCGCGCTGTTGGTACATCTGGAGCGCGGGCACGGCCCACTTACAGTACTGGATGTCTGGGAGGGCGAGCCGGATATCAATACTGACCTATTGCAGCGGGTGAATCTTGGCACCGCACATATCGCAGGTTACAGCCTGGATGGCAAATTGCGCGCTACGCAGATGTTGAGCGAAGCGGTGAGAGCACACCTGAAACTCCCCTCGCCGCAGGGGGGGGGCACCGCTGGCGAGGCCGCCGCTGGTGAGGCCAAAACGCTGTCAGTTTCTGATACGTTGTCCAGCGCCGCTCTGGTCCGGCATTTGATCCAGAGCCGCTATGACATACGCCTCGATGATGCACTGCTGCGCCGCACCATACTGGAAGACAAACCAGTCGGTGAGCGGGGCATCCGTTTTGATCTGCTGCGCAAGTCGTACCGCGAGCGTCGCGAACTGGCGGGGTCGCAGGTGTGCGGCGCTTTGCAACCTGGCCATGTGGCGTTGGTCCGTGCGCTCGGTTGTAACCCTGCGGGCACTATTGACAGTACATGAGCGCAACCTTGCATATTGGCCTCCTGATCAACCCGTTGGCGGGTGTGGGAGGCAGCCTGGCGCTCAAGGGCAGTGATGGCATTGAGGTTCGGGATGTGGCAGCCGCGCACCAGCAGCGGGCACAGGAGCGCACCGTACGTGCCCTTCGTGTACTCGACGGGTTAAACGTACCGGTTCGCTTCACCTGCTGGGCCGGTGACATGGGGGAGCGGGCGCTGCAGCAACTGGGTTACGCAACACACGTGCTGGGAAGCGCTGGTGATGGCTTGACCACGGCGCGTGATACCCGGATAGCAGCCGCGCAGTTTTGTGCCACGGGTGTAGACGTTATCCTGTTTGCCGGTGGTGATGGCACCGCTCGCGATATCTACGATGTCGTCGGTACACGCTGTCCCGTACTCGGGATTCCCGCGGGCGTAAAAATGCACTCCGGCGTCTTCGCCGTGTCACCGGAAGCGGCAGGTGAAATACTGCGGCTGTTGGCAGCGAGTGGATTGGTCGAGGTCAGGTCCCAGCAGGTCCGCGACATTGATGAAGAAGCCTTTCGCCGCAATGTTGTACGTAGTCGTTTCTATGGTGAGCTACTGGTGCCCGGCGCAGGACAATTCCTGCAGCATACCAAGGTCGGTGGGCGAGAGGATCCACAACTGGTTGCCGCTGACATTGCCGCCTGGCAAGTGGAGTCCATGGAACCGGAACACACGTACCTGATCGGCCCCGGTTCGACCACGGCGGTCATCATGCAGGCGCTTAACCTACCCAATACGCTGCTTGGCGTCGATGTGGTGCGTGATGGCACCTTATTGGCGGCGGATGCCAATGAGGAGTGTTTGCTGCAGTTGCTGGCGGCAGCGCCCGGCCCCGCGCATATCCTGGTTACGGCCATCGGCGGGCAGGGCCACGTCTTCGGCCGCGGCAATCAGCAGCTTTCCCCCGCAGTGATTCGGGCTGTAGGGCTGGACAATGTCAGGATTGTGGCCGCGAAATCCAAAATGGCAGGCCTGCAGGGGCGCCCCCTGCTGGTGGATACGAACGATGTGGCACTGGACCGCGCACTGTGTGGCTTGCACACAATTAACACCGGCTACGATGATCATGTGCTCTATCGCGTCGGCACGATGTAGGGTGTAGGCTACGGGTTAAATCAATGTCAGCAAGGACCGTGTCATGCACGACGATGAAAAATGGCGTGACAAACTGACCCCGCAGGAATTTCATGTGTGTCGCGAAAAGGGCACAGAACGACCCTTCAGCGGCGAATACTGGAACTCTACGAAGCAGGGTGTTTACCATTGTCGCTGCTGTGGCGAGCCACTGTTCCTGTCGGACAGCAAATTTGACTCAGGCTGTGGCTGGCCCAGTTTCTTTCAGCCAGCGGACGAAGAGGTGATTCAGGAGGTGCAGGATCGCAGTCACGGTATGCTGCGCACCGAAGTCATGTGCAAGGCCTGTGGGGCGCACCTGGGCCATGTGTTTGAAGATGGGCCAGCGCCCACGGGCTTGCGCTATTGCATTAATAGTTTGTCGATCAAGCTGCAACAGGACAAGGAATAGAACTGGAGCGGGAAACGGCCGGGGTTGCGATCAACTTCGAACCGGCGGACATGGAGCGGGAAACCGGGTTCGAACCGGCGACCTCAACCTTGGCAAGGTTGCGCTCTACCAACTGAGCTATTCCCGCATACTACGATGGTATCAAAATGGGCGCTTGATGAATGGCGTCCCCTAGGGGGTTCGAACCCCTGTTACCGCCGTGAAAGGGCAGTGTCCTAGGCCACTAGACGAAGGGGACGCAGCGGTCTCCATCAAGAGGCGCGCATTGTAGGAAGACAGGGCGATTGCGTCAAG
>JANPDE010000048.1:0-1544 GCA_031431315.1 Haliea sp. | reverse complement strand
TGGGTGAAGATATGACAGTTGGCGTGCCTAGAGTGTTGTCAGTGTGGGGAATATGATTCGAGACGGTTCATTTACGCGACGTGGATATCAATAAGTGAAGGGCCGAGCCGTTCACCAATTAAGCCATGAGATGCCGGATCGTGTGGTGGCTGTCCTTGGCATGCACCGCAGCGGTACCAGCGCCCTTACCGGATCCCTGCAGGAAGCGGGCCTGTTTTTGGCTGATTGCCACACCTGGAATAAGCATAACGAAAAGGGTAACCGGGAGAATCAAAAGTTTGTCGATTTACATGATGCAATCCTGGCGGCTAACGGCGGAGCCTGGGATGTGCCCCCTCCCAAAGTAATCTGGCAGGATGAGCACATCGCCGTGGCAAAGGCGCTTTTGGCGGAACATGCTGGGGAGCCAAATTTCGGCTTTAAGGACCCAAGAGCGCTGCTTGTGCTTGAGGGTTGGAAAATGTTGTGCCCGTCGATTGAGTTTATCGGAATCTATCGACATCCCAACGCTGTTGCCAAGTCACTGCAGAAACGCAGCAATAAGTCCCGGGAAGAATCCCTGAATTTGTGGTGTGCCTATAATCAGGTTCTGTTTCGGGAGTATCAGCGAAATCCGTTTCCTATTTTGGATTTCGATGATGAAGAGGCGGTACTGGATGAAAAGATATTTCGAGTAGCCCGTGAAATGGGCCTCACACGTCAAGATAGTGAAGAAAAGTTCTACACTGCTGACCTAAGGCACAATGACGCCTCGAGTGAAGACCCTGTCCCATGGAAAGTCAGGCGTTTGCACAAAAAGCTGAGAAAAGCCGGACTTTGACCGGGGCGAGCCTGATGATAAGCCGTTTACAGCAAGGGTTTCGTCGATTGGTATCGAATAGGGTTAGCCGTAGTGGAATAACGGTAAGCTTTGTATTGATTGTCTACGATATGCCCGCCCAGGCTCAGAATACGGTGCGGTCGCTGCTTCCCGATTATCAACTGGATGCGTGTGTAGAGGATTATGAAGTCCTGATAATAGAAAACGAGTCGCCTAACACGATGTCTCGTGAGTTCCTTGCTGCGTTACCCCGAAATTTTTCCTATCATCTACGCAAGGAGACACAGCCGACTCCGATTCACGCCATCAACTATGGTATTGAGCAAGCGCGGGGAGACAATATCTGCGTAATGATCGATGGCGCTCGCCTGTTGACACCTGGGGTTCTCAGAAATACGCTCAGGGGGCATCGTATTTCACCCCGTTCGATAGTCACCGTTCCAGGGTACCATCTGGGTTCTGAACTGCAGCAGAAGGCAGTCGGTAGTGGTTATGATGTCGAACAAGAGCAGAATCTAATGCGCTCGATAGCTTGGCCTGAGGATGGTTATAGACTATTCGAGATATCCTGTTTCAGCGGTTCCTGTGCGCATGGATTCTATCTGCCACACAGTGAAAGTAACTGTATAAGCATGCCTCGCGAAATTTGGAATGCGTTAGGTGGGTATGACGCGCGGTTTGATATGCGCGGTGGTGGCGTTGTCAATCTTGATCTCTACAAAAG
>JANPDE010000047.1:0-1587 GCA_031431315.1 Haliea sp. | reverse complement strand
CCTGCTGGTGCAGGTCAGCCGGCAGGTCATCGATGCGCAGCACGGTCTCGAACTGGTATTTGGCGCTCGCGTAGTTGCCCGTTGCAAGGTAGGCGCGGGCCAGGCCCAGATGGGCGTCGATGGAGTCCGGGAATGCGGCGAGGTTGCGCGTGAAGGCGATTACCGCCGTGTCGGCCCGGTTGGAGCGCAGCGCCGCTTCACCGAGCAATGCGTTGAACGCGCCGTCGTCGATGTGCTGAGCTTCGAAGGGTGCCAGCAGGTCATAGGCTTCCTGATACTTGCCGCCATCCACGAGCTGCCTGGCGCTGACCAGATCGGCACCTGCTGCCCACGCTGTGCTGGCACATGCCAGACTGATGGCAAATGCGAGCGCCGGCAGGCCTCGAAGTGAGCGCTGCCGCAGGTCTTGCAGCTTGAGAGCGGACTTGACACAGGATTGATGCATCGCTTTCTTTCCTCTGGTCGTTGAGACGGCGCAAGCGCCTGGATACTGTGATGGATACGGTGTTGGATACGGTGTTAGATACTGTCATGCATGCGCAAATTTCGAAACCACGTCGATGGAGGGTGAGCGTGGTTGTGTAGTATCTGCGGATTCTATATTGTCCCCTAGTTATATTTCAATCAAATGTGCATTCGTGGCGGAATGCTTGGCGCTGTGCCCCAACGCTGAGAGGCAGAGATGGCCACTACGGAACCACCAATTTCTCCTGCGGGGCTGACCGCAATAGTGGTCGGCAGCATGGTGGCCGAGCGCCGCCCCGATGGTTACGGTGCTGTACTTCATTGCGCGGCGCGAGCAGGGCAAGCCGGTATTTGAAAAGTCCTCGGACTGGGTTACCTTCGGCGCTATCGTTGCCACCGGTATCTGCGGTGTATACGGCCTGGCGACCGGCAACATCACCTTCTGATGCAGCACCTGTAATTTTTTAATGTGACAAAAGGATCCAGCATGGAACACGTCTTGCCCGCATTGCCCTTCACACTGGAAGCACTAAAGCCGCACATGAGTCGTGAGACGCTGGAGTTCCACCATGGCAAGCACCACAACGCCTATGTGGTCAATCTGAATAACTTGAAAAAAGGCACCGAATTTGAGTCGATGTCACTCGAAGACATCGTGCGCAAGTCCAGCGGCAACATCTACGATAATGCCGCACAGAGTTGGAATCACACGTTCTTCTGGAACTGCCTGAAAGCCGACGGCGGTGGCGTGCCCACCGGTACGTTGGCCACGGCTATCGCTGCAAAGTGGGGCTCTTATGCGTCCTTCAGAGACGCCTTTGCCGAGTCTGCTGTCGGCAATTTCGGTTCGGCCTGGACCTGGCTGGTGCAGAAGGTCGACGGTAGTATCGACATTGTGAACATGGGCGCTGCGGGCACGCCGCTGACCACTGCCGATACAGCGTTGCTGACGATAGATGTATGGGAACATGCCTATTATATTGACTACCGCAACCGGCGTGCGCAGTACGTTGACACCTTCCTGAATGCACTGGTCAACTGGGATTTTGCCCAGTGCAATTTCCGTTGATAGACCCCGCCCGGATGCCACTGCTGTCCAGCCATGTGAGCGCGCTATGATGC
>JANPDE010000046.1:0-6194 GCA_031431315.1 Haliea sp. | reverse complement strand
CAACTGGAAGCCATTCGACTGTGGATCGAGGCCGGGGCTCCCCGTGAGGGCTCCGTGGGTGACACCCTGGGTCGGGGTGAGGACGAAATCGAACGACTGCTGGGTGTCTGTCTGCCGGAGGCAGAACCCATCAATACGACCCCGCTCCCGCCACCCGCTCCGGACAAGGGCGTACAGTTCAAAATGCCTCCGCACGCTGTTCCCGCGGAAAAGGAACGTGAGCTCTGCTTTGCTGTGTATGAAGACTTCCGCGATGTGATCCCACCGCAGTACCTGGACGAGACAAGAGACTACTTCTATGCGAGAGGTGGGGAAATACGCGAGGATGCCTTCACCCACCATAATCTTCTCTACCTTGCGCCTGAAGGCATAGGTGTAGACCAGATTCACGACCCCAGTTTTGGCCAGTGGACCTGTGTGGGTGGCGACACTGAGGGCCAGGTGTGTGAGCCGACTGATCGCAACGCCTGCGGCATACAAGGACAGTGCCGTGCCGAGCCCCAGGACAGCATCGCTTGTCAGGGCTACGGACCTCCTGCCCCTGGTGGCAGGGGCAACATTCTGGGATTGGGTACCGGTATTGAGAAAGAGGGTTTCTACCAGAGGTTCCCGGCACATGGCATTTTTTACTGGAACTCCCATGCCTTTAACCTGACCACCAAGGACGGCTTGCACCACCTGTGGCGCAATATCTATTTTGCCGATGACCGTAGATTCGAGGCACAGGGCATTAACGTCCTTAACGACATTATTGCCGCTACCGGAACCCCGCCGTTCAAAAAGAAAACAGTGTGCAGGGATTATATTTTTGACCAAGGCGATGGTTTGCTCGCGCTCAGTTCCCACACCCATAAGCGCGGCGAGCGCTTTTTCATGTCAGTGAAGGGTGGCGAGCAGATCTATGAAAGCTTTACCTACGATGAACCCGTGTACCAACGCTTCGAACCGGCGCTGGTATTCAATAGCAGCGATCCGGCACAGCGCACCATGCAGTGGTGTGCCACATATAACAATGGTGTCAACAGTGATGGGTCGCCCAATATCGAGACCGTTACCCGGCTGTCCAGAAGGCCGAGCAATGCCTCGGCCTGCAATCCAACTGCCTGTGTGGCAGGCCAGATTGGCGCGAGTTGCAAAGGCAAGAACGACAATGCCAGTTGTGACTCATCGCCCGGAGCCGGTGATGGCTGGTGTGATGCCTGTATCATCATGCCCGGGGCTTCAACCGATGATGAGATGTTCATTCTGCTCGGCACCAAGCTGGCCAATCACGATGCACTGATCAATGCACCAGCAAATGCACCGGTAAACGCTAACTGATCAGGCTCCTGCCGCCATCCACCACAATGACCTCGCCGGTGATGAAGGGTGCATCGCTGGCGAGGAAAGCGACGGTCCGTGCTATGTCAATGGGTTCACCCAGGCGCTGCAACGGCGTGCTGGCGAGCAAGCTGTCCCGGCAGGTCTTTTCATAGGAAACACTCCCCTCGGGCCACAGTATCGCGCCCGGGGCGATGCCATTGACGCGTATTTGGGGGGCTAATTCGACCGCCAGGCTGCGGGTGAGAGAAACCAGGCCTGCCTTGGCTGCGCCGTACGCATTAAAGTGGCGTAACGGGCGTGTCGCGTGGACGTCGATGATATTGACAATACTGGCGCCTGAGCGCAGTCCTGGCAACAGTCCCTGGATCAGAAAATACGGGGCGCGCAGGTTGGAAGCCAGCAGGCTGTCGAACTGCGCGGGCGTGCAGGTCTCAATGGGTGTGGCTGCAAAACCCGAGGCATTGTTTACCAGCAGGTCGATGGCCGAGTACTGCGCGAGAAGTGCCGTCGCCAGCACACCGACCTGCTCCAGATCCTCAAGATCCGCCTGAAACAAACGGCAGGAATCGGCGCGCTGTATGCAGAGTTCACCGGCCAGCGCCTGCGCACTGTCAGCCGAACTGCGATAGTGTAATGCGATATCAAATCCGATGCTGTGCAGATGTGCGGCGATGACACGGCCAATCCGTCTGGCGCCGCCTGTGACTACTGCTACTTTTCTGCCCATCATTTCCATACTCACCGTCGCATAGTCTTTATCACGAGGATCAAACCATAGCATCTTTTATCAGCACTATGGCAAGCTACCGGGACAGCACAAGAGGCAGGACTATGGCATACAGCATTATTCAATGGGGCAGTGGCAATGTAGGGTCACAGGTGATCGCCGCCATCGCTCAGCGCCGCGACCTGAAGCTAAAAGGGTTGTTTGTTTACAGCCAGGATAAAGTTGGCAGGGACGCTGGAGACATCGCGGGAATTGGCAAGATCGGCGTAAAGGCCACAAACAATGTCGCAAAAATTCTGGCGATGGATGCCGACTGCGTCATTCACTCGCCGCTGTCATCGCTGGTTTACGGGGAAGATCCCGAGGCTGACCTGAAAACGATCTGCGCCCTGCTCGCCTCGGGTAAGAACGTGATCAGTACCGTGGGCTATATGTATCCCAAGGTCTACGGCTCCCGCGTAGTCAAACAACTGGCGGCGGCGTGTCGCCGGGGCGGCAGCAGTTTTCACGGGACGGGCGCCAATCCCGGCTGGCTGGGTGATCTGGTGCCCTTGACCATGAGCGCGCTGTCGGGTCGTATCGAGCAGATTGTTATCCAGGAAATTTCAAATTTCGAAACCTACCCGTCTTCCCATATCATCTTCGACACCATGGGTTTTGGCTTGAGTCCGGCGCAGTTCAAACAGCAATCGGCGCGCTATTCATCCTGGCTCACGGGCTTGTTTCGCGAAAGTATTCAAATGGTGGCCGACGGTATCGGCCTGCGGCTTGACAGTATTGATTCACGCTGCAACCGCGCGCTGGCTCCCAAAGATTTTCAGGTCGCCGCAGGTTTGATTCCCAAGGGCAGCGTTGCCGGGCAGCGCTGGGAGTGGGCGGGTATGGTCAATGGCAAGAAACGCATCGTGCACGAAACCATATGGCGAATGCACGATTCCATTGCTGACCAATGGCCCCGGGGCAGCCATTCCATCACCATTAAAGGGCAGCCCGATATGGTTCTGGAGTTCGGCGAGAATTGGAACAGCGACCCGGGTTCGACAACGTCCATGCACGCGGTAAACTCGGTGCCCTATGTGTGTGCGGCACCGAGCGGTATACAAACCTTTCTCGATCTACCCTGGATTATGGGGCGCGGTTCAGCTCACGGCTGAATCAGGCACCCATACGCCGTGAAATCCCACCGGCACCCGCACCGGTAATGGCACCTTGGCAATCGGTCCGGCCGAGACATTGGTCGCATCGAACAGACAGAATGCGCTGGTCTGGCTATTTTTGTCATAGACATAACTGGCCAGGTAGCCCTCGTCCTCAGCGCCACCTGACTCGCGGGCAGGAATAAAGATCGCTTCGGCCGGAGTGAGCGCAGGGCCGGGCAGGTAATTCTCGACCTCGCCCGTTTTCAGGTCGTATTTTCGAATACCGCCCTCTGCCTGCTCAAGGCGCTCCGGGACATCATTCTTTTCATCGACCACCAGGCTATAGCCATAGCGATAGTCCTTGGTCCAGTAGCTGCGATTTACCTGCGGAAATTCCATGGAATGATCGTGTATTCGCTGCACCGACGCCTTGCCGGTTTTCATATTCATGGCAAAGCGCGACAGGTGCGCGGGATGGAAAAAGTCATGTGAATTTTTCACCCACAAGTTATCGTAACGCGCCGCATCGATAATCACCTCATCGCCCCGCTCAAAAGAATTCATAATGTGGAAAACAAAGCAGGTGGGGACATCAAACCATTTCACATCGGCATTGGTGCCGGTGCGGGGCATGACGCCAACGCGGGAGGGCGCAGCATCATCCCATTTAAACGGCAGTGGGCTGCCGGAGATCATCGAGAGCCAGGAAAACCGGACCGGCATTTCCATAAACGCGACGTAATTTTCGGTGACGGCGAAATCGTGGATCATGCTCGGGCCAGTCAGCTCGATGGGTTCAACCTGCAACATATTGCCAGCAGCATCTGCGCGCATATAAGTCAGGTACGGACTAACGACGTTGTAACCAAAAAACAATAGCTCACCGGTAACCGGATCAATCCGCGGGTGTGCCGTCATATTGCCGGTTAGCTTACCGTCATAATTGAACGCGCCCTTGGTAGATAAATCATCGGGGTTGATCAGGTAGGGATAGCCAACCTCCCCCAGGGACATCAGTTCTCCCCCGTGGTAAATCATCGAAACCGCGCTGGTCGTATTCTCCCCCGTGGGAGCACTGAACTTGCCGACCTCCTTGCGATAGGCCGGTGTATCAATGTAGCGATTGCGATACCACTTGGCCTGCCCGCCCTCCAGGCGCACACCGTGCATCATGCCATCGCCGCCAAAAAAATGGTCGGCGATACCACTGGAGGAGTTGGTGCCATTGCGCACATACAGGCCGTTAAGTTCAGGCGGAATACTGCCTTCGACCTTGAGGTTTGTTTCGGTGACTTCTTCAGAGACGGGCCTGAAGTTACCGTGCTGCCAGAATTTGACCGGCGGCTGCTCTTCAGAGCACCCACTCATAACGGTTGCTGTGGCAGCGCCCAGGACGCCCAATCCGGTGTACCCGAGAAATTGTCTGCGTTTCATTATATCGTTACCTGCACTGGCTGGAATTTATTAGCGACGGCAAGTCTAACTCATACTATCGCGCGTATATATCTTTTAGCCGTACCAAAGCGCAGCTGTCTGCTGTACTGTTCTCGCTCGCAATGAAATTCAGGTGTCTTATGCGCACGTTTGCCAAACTTTCCGGCCTGTTTCTCACAGCCGCCCTTACGGTTGCTTGTTCCGACAACAATGACTCCTCATCGCAGACGGCACCACAAGAGGTAACCCTCTCCCAGGCTACCGTCAATATCCCCAGTAAGGCGACCCCTGCCTATACACCCGGAACACCTGGCGTGGTGGTCACGAATGAGAAGATGCTCCGCCAATTCGGCAGCGCCGAGATTAACTTTAACCGTGCCATCTACACCCGCTATTTTCTGTCTGACCGCGACGGTACACAACCCGATGGCATTGTGGTGCTTGTTCCGGGATTTGAGGGAGGCGCGTCAGGGTTCGCTGTCCTGGCGGAAAACCTGCTGCGCCGCGCTGCTGCACAGACGAATCTGATACTGGAGGTCTGGGCGATCGATCGTCGTTCCAATCATCTGGAAGATTTGGTGGGCCTGGACATCGCCGAAGAACTCATGGACCCGCTGATCGGACTGGACTTCCTGTTTGGCGACGCCCTGGGCCTGGCATTGAGCCCGGCACTGAGAGATGGCCCCAACCGGCGGGTCGAGTTTTATAATAGCAGCACCGACACTGCCTTTATGGCCCAGTGGACCACTCTGGTTCACTCCCAGGATATCGACGCGGTGGTTGAAGCCGCCCGGGGCACTGCCCGCAGCGGCAATGTCTTCCTTGGCGGCCACTCGGCGGGCACCGGTTATACGGCGAACTATGCCGCCACGGATTTCAATCTCAAGGGTGGGGAGCCCGAACCGGGCTACCAGAAGCTGCGCGGTCTCATACTGCTTGAAGGGGGTGGAGCCAGTCTGGCAGCAGAGCCCCCCGATGAGGCAACACTGGATTTGATCGAAGCGCGCTTTGATGGTGGTCTTTATGCAGACGTGCGCAACCGGACGCCGTATTGTGCCGATGGTGTAACAGCCTGTACGCCCGAAACAGTGGATAGCGCTTGCGCAGCCTTTGAACGTAAAATCTGCGCACCAATCAGCGCCTATTCAGAAGGCCCGGTACTCCCGGGATTCCCGAAAGTGTTGTCGACGCAACTCTTTGGGGCGGCGGAGGTCGTCGCATTGGATATGGCCGTCAACGACCAATCCGTGCCCTCTATTCTGCTACAGGACCAGAATGGTATTGAAGGCAACAACGCGGTTGCCCGCGTGCCCGAACTGAACATTCTGCTCGCCCTGCTGGGCACTACGCCGGCATCCTCTATCACCCTGTTGGGCAAATTCCTGGACGATGATGGCCCGGCCGCCGCGCTGGCGAGTTTTCTGGCCACCTCCGTGGGCTATGATGGGCCGGTAGTGGACGGTATGGCCACCTGGTTAGTCAAAGGTGATGTGCTGCCACCAGCGGCCCTGCCCAACAATGGCCCGCCGCCCGTGTCCTTCGAGAGCATCAGGGATGTCGGCGTGTGGGGC
>JANPDE010000045.1:0-4043 GCA_031431315.1 Haliea sp. | reverse complement strand
GCTTTCACTTCCTGCGCGCGCGGCCGCACGCGACGGATCCGCAGCAATGTGTTTTCGACAACTGGTGGTATGCGCCCAATCCTCATGGCGTTACTACACCGGTATTTACCACCGCCGGGCTGGTAGAACGCGATGCGGTGGTGGCTCATGAGGTATTCGAGGCAGGTACGCAGAGTATGGGTCTGACGATCGACCAGGACATGTCGATCTTCCCCGCACAGCAGATGGGTATGCGCTCGCGCGGCTACAAGGGCTCTTATCTGGCCGGGCAGGAGAGTCGGGTGTCCCGTTTACACGAGTTGATTGATGACTATATCGCCGGGCGCAGAACGTAATCTGTCACCGATGAAAAACGGCCAGGACTAAAAGTCCTGGCCGCCCGTCGGCAACACGACAGTAGCGGTGCCTTCCAGCAGCACGCCGCGCTCGTCGTGTTGCAGCCAGATGTTGCACTCGGCCAGCATTGCACCCTTTTCCTCGTGCAGAGCGGCAACTTTCCCGCGCGCAACCACGCGTTCGCCGTCCAGCACCACCTGCGGGAAGCGCATCCTGATGCGGCGCAGGCAGTCTGGTCCCGCCCATGCGTGCAGCATATTGATCATGTAGGAGAGCCCCAGCGGCCCCTGGTTGATCGTCCGTCGGCCAAGGGCAAGCGGCAGTGCGGCTACGGCGTCACGGTCCCAGTGCAGGGGATTGGGGTCGCGAAGGATGGCTGCCATGGTACGCATGCGCTCCGGGGCGACGCTGTCCATCACCCACTCGGGTATACGGTCACCCACGGCAACATTCACAATGTGTTCCTCGTGAAATGCCAGGTGATGGTGGTGCGCGCGGCGAGCGCGTCGTCGGGCGTATGCACTTCGAACCAGAACTGGATGCGATCATAGACCTGGCCTTCGGGATTCGTGCAGCGCTGCGCGCTGTTGATACCGCCACTGACGCGGTAACGAATCTCCTCGCGCAGCGGCAGAAAGGTTTCCCAGTCGTAACTCTCGATCATGATGGAAAGGTCCGACTCTGCCTGGCCCAGCGCAAACATGTCGGCGATCGACGTACCAGCGCCGGTGATAGGCAGGTGGAACAGCACCACCGGGTGAACCTGCCCGTCCGGTAGCAGTTCAGCGCCAGTGCACTCCGTCACCAGGAAATTTTCCCAGTGCGCCACGGTATAAAAGCCACCGGGAAAGCGGTGGCCCGCCAACCGCGTGATGTCTGCCTCAGCGGGAATGGGCTTATCCATCTTGCATTGCCTTCACAGAGTCTCTGCGAAAAAATTCAGCATGGCCTGCCAGGCACGGCGGTCAGCAGACGCTACTCGCCCCGCGCGGAGATATACAGTTCGACACCTTCAGCGGCCAGTGCTTTGGTCGTCGTACCCTGGTCTGCGTTCGCAGTGCAAGGTGCAGACGGCACCCTGGGGAAATTTTTAGAATTGTACCCGTTGGGTAATTCCCCCATCGACCACCAGGTTGGCGCCGGTAATGAAACTTGCCGCCCCACTGGCGAGGAACACCACCGCGTTGGCGACTTCTTCCGGGGTGGCGAGGCGACCCGAAGGACAGGACGACACCGTGCTGGCGTAAAATTCTGCTGCGTGTGTTTTGATGTTGTCCCAGTTACCGCCGTCGAAGTATGTGGGGCCCGGTGATACGCAATTCACGCGAATCCCGTCGGGGGCCAGCGCCTTGCTCAACTGGGAACCGTAGGTAATCAGGGCAGCCTTGAGCGCATTGTAGGGCTGCGGCGCATAAAACGCTTCGACCGCCGCCGTCGAACTCATCAGGATGATAGCTCCCGAGCCGGATTTTTTCAGGAACGGCATCGCTGCCTCTATGCCGCGGGTTGCCCCCAGGATATCGGTTTCAAAATTCGCTCTCCAGCCGCTTTCATCGAGCACGCCGCCGCCGGCGCTGGCCATGGCGACCAGAATGTCGATGCCGCCAAATTTTTCTCCGACGGATGTCACCCATGCGCGGTACGCATCACCGTCCGTGACATCCAGCGCAGTGCCCGTGGCCTTGACCCCTTTGGTCGCCAGGGATGCGACCGCCTCATCAACAGTCGCCTGAGTTCGCGCGCAGATCGCGACATTGGCGCCTTCCGCCGCGAGCAGCTCCGCTGTGGCCCTGCCGATGCCTCTGGCGCCACCTACGACTATCGCGTTCTTGCCTTTCAGTTTCAGATCCATGTTGCTCTCTCGGTTATCGTATTGCGCCACTCGGCTGGGACGGGCCATATTAACTGAACGAAGAAATAAAACAATCAGGATTGATTGTATTATGAAGCGCGAGGTATCGCCCGGCAGCCCAAGGTTCCCTGCCGCCATTGATCGCGCGTTGCGGCCTTGGATGCCCAGGTTTGAATTCTTCTGTTTAAGTTCTACCAGCGATCGGTATGCAGGACCTTGTCCAGGTCCTTGCGCGGCGCCGCTTTGAAATCTGTGCCCTGGGTATAGGCGACGGGGATCAGGGCGACCTGGGCGAAGTCGTCGGGAATGCCCAGCAGTGCAGCGACCTCTTTCTCATAGGAGAGATGCAAACTGGTCCAACAGGTGCCGAGGCCGCGTTCTCGCGCCGCCAGCATAAAACTCCACACCGCTGGCAGGATGGAACCGTAGATGCTCGCGATCACGCCCTGCGGCAGGCCTGGGGTGTCCGGTCGCCCCGCGCAGCAGGGGATTAACATGACAGGCACCCTGGACAGGTTGTCGGCCAGATAGCGGGCGGAACTGAGTACGCGCGCCTGGATGGGTGCCATGGACGGGTCGTCAAGATGCTGACTGGTCGGCTGGGCCGGGCCCGCCTCATAGTCGTTGAATGCCTTGAGGTACAGGTCGGCGATGGTTTTTTTCTTCTGCGCGTCGGTTACGACGACGAAATGCCAGCCCTGGGAGTTGGAACCGGAGGGCGCCTGCAGGGCGATCTCCAGGCATTCGCGCAATACGGACATCGACACCGGCTTGTCAAAGTCCATGCGCTTGCGGACGGCGCGCGTAGTGGTCAGTACTTCGTCGGCACTCAGCTTCAGTTGCGGCATGTGTGTTCCTATCGGCTGTGGTTTCAGGAGATGATTTGCGTCGGAGAGTCTAGGTCAATTCTGCGCGGAATAAAACAGTATCGCCTGATTGTTTTATCGTAGGCCGTTTGCTAGCATGTCGGGCCCGCGGCGGCGTGACCGCCGCACAGCGGGTTCTTCCCCAACAAAGGTGCAGCGTGGATTTTTCTCTCAGCGAAGAGCAAGTACTGTTGCGCGACAGCGTGGAAAAATACGTGCGCGAACACGGCGGCGTTGAGCGTCATCGCGCCCTGTGTAAAACCGAGCTGGGTTTTGACCGCACAGCTTGGCAACAGTTCGCGCAGTTGGGTTGGTTGTCGATCCCCTTCCGCGAAGAACTGGGTGGCGTCGCCGGCGGCGCAACCGACCTGATGGTGATGGGGGAGGCCCTTGGCAAGGGCCTGGTGCGCGAACCCTTCCTCTCCACCGTTGTCACCTGTGGCAGTTTCCTGCAGCGCGACGGGAGCCCGGCGCAGCAGCAACGGTACATCCCCGCCATTATCAATGGCTCTGCCCAGTGGGCGTTTGCGTTTGCCGAACAGAAAAGTGGATACGACTTCGCCAGAGTGGACACCTGCGCCCGACGCGCGGGCGACGGCTACGTCCTGAACGGTAAAAAATTGGCGGTGCTGAACGCGCAGTGCGCGCAGCAGCTTGAACATCTGGTTGTCGAGTGTCGTTTGATAACGGGCCAGCACGTCGAGCGCTTCGGTAGGCAGCAACAGGCGCTTTGCTCGGACCTGATCTGCCAATTCCAGGATATGGGGTCGAGCTTCGGAATGGCGAAGTTGCTCGCGGCACCATTGGAGCAACTCCGCAACATAGCCAGTTACGCCGTCCTTTCGACTCGAGACAAATTTGGCGATGTCCTAACCGTCTTCCTCGGCGTCAGACTTGAGCTGTTGGAAGATTTGCGGAGCGCGTTGCTCCAGCGATCTGACGTCAATCTCATCAAGGCCGTCGATCTCCGCCATCACGGCGCGGCACCA